>JABEVI010000139.1 GCA_013044085.1 Steroidobacteraceae bacterium | reverse complement strand
ATGCCGTTTCCCGGCGGATCGAAAGCGATGATGGGCACGAATCCACTCGCATTCGCCGCGCCGATTCCGGGACGGGCGCCGCTGCTCGTCGACCTCGCGCTGTCGCTGGTCGCACGCAGCAAGATCGTCGCCGCGCAGAAGGCGGGCCGCAAGATTCCGGCCGACTGGGCCATCGACGCCCACGGCACCGCCACCGACGATCCGGCCGCGGCGCTCGCCGGTGCGCTGCAGCCCGTGGGCGGTGCGAAGGGCGCCGCGCTCGCCTTGATGGTGGAGGTGCTGTGCGCGGCCCTCGTCGGCGCTCGCTACGGCTGGGAAGCGAGTTCCTTTCTCGACGACCGGGGTGACTCGCCCGGTGTCGGCCAGATGCTGATCGCGCTCGATCCCGGCGCGTTCGCGGGTCCGGGCTATGGACCCCGCATGCTCGACTTGGTCGGCGCCGTCGGTGCCGAGGCCGGTGTGCGCCTGCCGGGAGATCGGCGCCTCGCCAGTCGCGAGCGCGTGCGTACCGAAGGACTGGCGATCGCGCCCGATCTGCATCACCAAATTGAGGAACTGGCTGCGGAGTTGGAACGGAAATGAGCGAAATCGTCATCAGTGAATTCATGGATCAGGCGACGATCGCGCGCGCCTTCGCCGGCCGTGAGGTCCTGTACGATCCGAAGCTCGTCGATCAACCTGAGCGGCTGTGCGCGGCCGTGGCCGACTCTCGCGCACTGATCGTGCGCAACCGTACCCAGGTGCGCGGCGCGCTGCTTGCCGCGGCGACACGCCTCGAGGTGGTCGGCCGCCTCGGGGTCGGCCTCGACAATATCGACGTCGAAGCCTGCGCGGCACGCCAGATTGTCGTGCGGCCGGCGACCGGCGCGAACGACCTGGCGGTCGCAGAATACGTGCTGACGGCGGCCTTGATGCTGCTGCGGCGCGCATGGTTCGCAAGCGACCGCGTCATCGCAGGCGCCTGGCCACGGATGGACTTGATCGGACAGGAGGCCGCGGGCAAACAGCTCGGCCTGGTCGGCTACGGCTCGATCGCCCGCCTGACCGCGCAGAAGGCGGCGGCGCTCGGCATGCACATCGGCGCCTACGATCCCTTCCTGCCCGTGGATCATGCCGCCTGGCGGGGGGTCGCCCACATGCCGTTCGAAGAGTTGCTCGACTCATCGGACATCATCAGCCTGCACACGCCCCTGACTGCGGACACGCGGCGCATGATCGACACCGCCGCGCTCTCGCGGATGAAGCCCGGAGCGATCCTGATCAACGCCGCGCGTGGCGGCATCGTCGACGAGGCGGCGCTCGCCGCGGCGCTCGTCGCCGGACGACTGGGCGGCGCCGCGCTCGATGTCTTCGAGAACGAACCGGTGAACGCCGCGGCCGGCGGCGCGTTTCATGGCGTACCGAACCTGATCCTCACGCCGCACATCGCCGGTGTCAGCGTCGAATCGAACGTGCGCGTGAGCGAGGTGACCGCGCGCGCGGTGCTCGCGGTCCTCGACGGCTGAGCCAGTGTTCCGGCGCGCAACCGCGCGCCGCCGCCCGCGCTCCGGTACCATGCGGGCATGAAGCTGCGCACGCGCCTGAATCTCGTGGTCGTCGGCCTCAGCGCTTCGTTCGTGATCGTGCTGGTCGGCGCCGAGATCAACAGCGCGCGCTACGCCGTGCGCGAGGACATCCAGGGCGCGCACACCGTCGCGTCGCATTTTCTCGGCCAGCTGGCACAGATCTACTCGGCCGTCGGCGGACCGCAGCTCGCGCTCAGCTTCCTGCAGCGGCTCGGCCGGATCAGGGCAAATGACATCTACCTGATGACGGCCTCCGGACGGGTGATCTACCGCTCGCCGCCGACGACCTACAAGGCCGGACGCTACGCGCCGGCCTGGTTCGCCCACCTGCTCGCACCGCAGACCCCGCACGAGTCCTTCGAGCTGCGCGGCGGACTTCGCCTGGTCGTGCAAGCGAGGCCCTCGCGGGCGATTCTCGACGCCTGGGACGACGTCACGCGTCTGGTGGCGTATGCGGCGCTCGCCCTGGTGCTGGTCAACGCACTCGCCTTCTGGTCGATTGCGCGGGTGCTGCGGCCCTTCCCCATCATCACCGCGGGCCTCGAGCGCATCCGGCACGGTGATCTCGGCTACCGCCTGCCGCGGCTCGCCGGACTCGAAGCCCGCGCGATCGAGGAGGCGTTCAACCGCATGGCACAGGCGGTGGATGACAAGGTGCGGGCCGAGCGCAAGGCCCGCGAGGCCGAGGCGCGGCTCGAAGAGCGCCGCGAGATGTCCGCCCTGGCCAATCAACGCGTCGAGGAGGAGCGGCGTTTGATCGCCCATGAACTGCACGACGAGTTCGGCCAGTCGGTGACCGCGATCCGCAGCCTGGCGCTCGCGATCGCCTCGCGCAACGAGGTGCGCGAGAGCACGATCGGCGAAGTCGCGCGGCTGATTTCCGACGAGGCGGCGCGCCTCTACGACGCCATGCACGGGCTGATCCCGCGACTCGCCCCCGTGTCGCTCGATGCGCTCGGCCTCGCGGCAACACTCGATAATCTGGTCCGCGACTGGCAGCGCCGACATCCGCAGGTGCGCCTGGCGCTGCGCCAGGCGCTGCCTTCTGACCTCGGACCGAGTGTGACGCTCGCGATTTATCGGGTCGTCCAGGAAGGTCTGATCAATGCACTGCGGCACGCCCGGGCCTCGCGCGTCGACATCGAGGTGAGTTCGGACGCCGAACAGCTCATCGTCATGGTGCTCGACGACGGCGTCGGACTGCCCGCCGAATGGTCGCGACCGGGCCATTTCGGGCTGCGCGGGCTGGCCGAACGCATCGCGACGCTCGGCGGCGCGCTCGAGGTCGGCAAGGTTGCCGAGCATGGCACACGGCTTCGCGCCGTATTGCCGATGAGCGCGGCGACATGATCCGCGTGCTGCTGGTCGACGACCACGCGGTGGTGCGCACCGGCTTCCGGCTTCTGCTGCAATCCGGCGCCGACATGAACGTCGTCGGCGAAGCGCAGTCCGGTGAGATCGCCTACCCGCTCTATCTGGAGCTCAAGCCGGACGTCTGCGTGATGGATCTGGCGATGCCCGGAATGGGCGGCATGGAGGCGCTGCGGCGCATCCTCGCGCGCGATCCTGCGGCCCGCGTGCTGGCGCTGTCCGCGCACGACGACGCGACGCACGTGCGCCACGCACTGCAGGAGGGCGCGCTCGGCTTCCTCTCCAAACGCAGTGCCCCGGAGGCGCTGCTCGAGGCCGTCGCGACGGTCGCCGCCGGCCGGCGCTATCTGGACAGCGCGATCGCGCAGCGGCTCGCCGCGGCGGACCCGCGTGGCGAGGCGAAATCCCCCGTGCAACGGCTCACCGAGCGCGAGTTCGAGGTGTTCGTGCGGCTCGCCCATGGCGCCACCGTGCAGCGCATCGCGCAGGAGTTGAAGCTATCCGCTTCGACGGTGGGCACCCATCTGTACAACATCAAGCACAAGCTCGGTGCGGTCACGCAATCGGACTTGACGCTCATCGCCATGCGCGACGGTTTGATCGAGGCATGACAGCGGCGCCGCTGCGATCGATCCTGGTGTTGACCGCGCCCAACGAGGCCGGCGAAGCGGCCCGCGCGGCGGCCTGGCCCGGGGAGTCGGGCGCTGAGGTACGCATCGCCTCGACCGACCGCCCTGGGGAGGCGCAGCGCGCGATCGAATCCGGCGCGGCGGACGCGGTCGCCGCCGCGCTCGGCGCTGAACGCCCGGCACCGCTCGCGCGGCTCGCCGCGAGACTAAGCCTGCGCGACCGCTGGATCGACTACACGCCCGCACCGCTCGAGCGTGCGACCGACGAATGCATCAGCGGCCGGGGCGAACACAGCCTGCCGTGGGCGCTGAGCCATCTGGTGAGCGCGAACGCACACCCCTACACGACGCTGCGTTACGGCCCGGAACCGGAACAGGTCGGCGAGCTGCGCCTGCCGGCCGCTGCCACGGCTGCGCGCGCACCACTCGTCGTACTTTTGCATGGGGGATTCTGGCGCGAGGCGTATCGCCGTGACGTGATGGCGCCGCTGGCGGTCGATCTGGCACGGCGGGGTGTGGCGACCTGGAACGTCGAGTACCGCCGTGTCGGCGGCAGCGGTGGCGGCTGTCCGCGCACCTTCGCCGACGTGGCTTGTGCCGTCGATTTTTGCGCCACTCTCGGCGGCTCATCGACGTTCGATCCGCGCGCACCGATCATCCTCGGGCATTCGGCCGGAGCTCACCTGGCACTATGGTGCGCGGCGCGCGCCCGGCTGCCCTTGAATCGGCCGGGCGCCTCGCCGACCGTGATGCCGCGGCTCGCGGTCGCGATCGGCACCGTCGCCGACCTCACCGAGGCGCGCCGCCTCGGCCTCGGCGCGGGGGCCGTCGATGCCTTCGTGCCGTCGGTGGCGGACGAGGCCTGGACGAACCCGCGCGCACTGCTGCCGCTCGGCATCGCGCAACTGCTCGCGCACGGAACGGAAGACGAGAGCGTTCCCTGTGCGCTCGCCGCAGCCTATGCCGCGGCCGCGCAGCGCCTCGGCGACCGTCTCGAGTGGCTGGCGCTTGAGGGCGTCACGCACATGCCGCCGATCGACCCTCGCAGCGAGGCGTGGCGTCGGATCCTCGACAGCCTGCAGCCGCACTTGTTCCCGAACACCTCGTCCGAATGATTCCCGCACCCGCCGCCCTAGCGCGTGCGGCGCCAGGATAATCCGGCGAGTGCCGCGGCCAGCACGAAATAGGCGCCGCAAAACTGCGCCGTCGCGATGCGTT
>JABEVI010000138.1 GCA_013044085.1 Steroidobacteraceae bacterium | reverse complement strand
CGACCGTGCCGCCGTACAGCTGGCGTCCGACCGGCTCGAGCTCATCGATGATCTGCATCGCGCGCACTTTCGGCGCCCCGACCAGGGTCCCGGCCGGGAACGTCGCGGCAAACAGGTCGAAGGCGTCGCGTCCGGGCGCGAGGCGGCCGTTGACGCCGCTCACCATGTGCATCACGTGGCTGTAGCGTTCGATCACCCGGTACGGATCCACCGCGACCGAGCCGGCGACCGCGACCCGGCCAAGATCGTTGCGCGCCAGGTCGACGAGCATCACGTGCTCGGCGTTCTCCTTCGGGTCCGCGAGCAGTTCCGCCTGCAAGGCGGCGTCGCCTCCGGCATCGGCGCCGCGTGGACGCGAGCCCGCGATCGGCCGCAGCTGCGCCCGTTCGCCGTGCAGCTTGACGAGCGCCTCGGGCGAGGAGCCGACCACGGTGAGTTCGCCGAGCTCGCAGAAGAACATATAGGGCGATGGATTGAGCAGCCGCAATGCCCGGTAGACTTCGAACGGCGAGAGCGCGTGCAGACCATCGAAGCGCGAGGAAAGCACCAGCTGGTAGACGTCGCCGGAGGCGATGTACTCCTGCGCACGGCGTACGCCGTCCGCGTGCGCATCCGCCGACAATGACGGTGTCGCCGGCGAGAAACTCGCCGCGCGACGCGCCGGCGGCACGGCGCCGCGCAACGCGCGCACGACCTCGGCGCGAAGCGCCTGCCGCTCCGCCTCGCTGCCGTCGTGCAACAGGGCGACACCGCGCGTCAGATGGTCGAAGACCAGCAGCGACTTCGGCGCCACGTAGTGCGCATGCGGCGTCTCGGTGCGCTCGAGGCTGCGGGCCGGCAGCCGCTCGAAGTAGCGCACGGCGTCATAGGCGGTATAGCCGACGAGTCCGCCGAGCAGCGGCACGCCGGGCAGGGCCGGCAGCGGCTGCGGCGCGAGCGCCAGCGCCTTGCGCAAGACATCGAGAAATTCCTCGCGCGAGGTCGGACGCGGCAGGTGCTTGGTGCCGATCGTGGCGCCCGCGGCGTCCACACGGACCTCCAGGCAATCGCCGAAACCGATGAACGAATAGCGCGCGAGCCGCTCCCCTCCCTCGACGCTCTCGAGCAGGAATCGGGGCTTGAACGGCGCCAGCTTCAGATACGCCGAAACCGGCGTATCCAGATCGGCGGCGATGTCGAATGCTGTTCTCATGTTCGTTTCGATCGACGAAAGTTGCGGACAACAAAAAACCCATGACCGGTTGAATCGGAGATGGGTTCTGGTAATCGACGGAAAACTTCAGACAAAACCGGCCAGCGCCCCTCTCCTCAGGTCGGATTGGGCCACCAGCAGTGATCGGCAATCTTGCGCGAGGGGCTCGTCATGGTCTGCGGAGTATCGCCGCGATCGGCGGTCAGCGTCAAGGCGCCGGTTTCTTCGCCGCCGCCTCGAGGTCACGCTTGATTCTGCGGCTCGCCTCCACGAAACGCGGCGTCATTCCGACATCCTCATAGACCGGATCGCCCTGATCGTCGCGGGAGATCACCTTCGGGCCGGGTTCATAGGGCATCGACGCGGCAATCTCGCCGAGCGCGGCATGCAGCAGATCGGTGATGATGCGCTCGCGCGTACAGCCGGGAAACAACTCCGCCAGCGCGTGCAGGCTCGATGCATCATCGAGTGGCAGGCGCACCGCGTACTCCTCCGCGGTCCGCAGCGGCGCGGACTCCTTCTTCCAGCGATCGAGCAGGGGCTTGAATTTCACCGGCACTCCGCCATCTTGAGGGGATATGCCGATATTATAGGCCGATGCCGGCGCCTGGGCCGCGCGTTGCAGTTTCGTAATTGGCCCGCGCGGCGTCGCGCGGTGACAGCCGCGGCTTGCCTGGAGCAAGGCGCTCGAGGGCGCAGCGATCTCCTACAAGATGGCAAGGATGAAGGCGCCGGCCCCGGAGGACGGCAGCGGCTCACTGCAACGCGGCTTTCTCGGGGTATTCGCCTACAGCCGCCGCGCTCTGGAGCTCGTCTGGACGACGGATCGACGCTTGTCGATTGCGATGGTGGCCCTGACCCTGCTCGCCGGTTTGCTGCCCGCCGCGGTCGCCTACGTCGGTTCGCTGATCGTCGATGCCGTCGTCCATGCAGCCGAGTGGCACCGGCACACCGGCGCATTCGAACTCACGCCCGTCTGGTCGCTGGTCGGCTTGGAGGCGCTCTTCGTCGCGCTCACCGCCGCTGCCGCCCGCGGATTGTCGCTCGCCCAATCGCTGTTGCGCGCACAGCTCGGCCAGCGCGTCAACGTGATGATTCTAGACAAGGCGCTGACTCTGGATCTGGCGCAGTTCGAGGATTCGGAGTTCTACGACAAGCTGACACGCGCGCGACGCGAGGCCTCGACCCGGCCGTTGAGCCTCGTGATTCGCACCTTCGGGTTGCTGCAAAACGGCGTCTCGCTGCTATCCTTCGTCGGCCTTTTGATCAAGTTCTCGCCGTGGGCCGTGTTGCTGCTCGCCGCGGCCGGTCTGCCGGCTTTCTTCGCCGAAACCCGCTTCTCCGGCGAAGCGTTTCGGCTGTTCCGCTGGCGGGCGCCCGAATCGCGCATGCAGATGTACATCGAGTCGGTGCTCGCGCGCGAGGATCACGCCAAGGAGGTCAAGCTGTTCGGCCTCGGGGCGCGTTTCCTCGATCGGTACCGCGACATCTTCAAACGTCTGTATGCCGAAGACCGGGATCTGTCGATCCGCCGTGACGCCTGGGGCCTCGGCCTCGGCTTGCTCGGCACCGTGGCCCTTTACGGCGGCTATGCCTGGATCGCGGCCGAGACCGTCGCCGGGGCCATCACGCTCGGCCAGATGACGATGTACCTGGGACTGTTCCGGCAGGGTCAGGGCGCGGTCAGTTCCGCACTGCGGGCGATCGGCGGCATGTACGAGGATAATCTGTATCTGTCGACCCTCTACGAATACCTCGAACAGCCCGTCGGACGGGCAACCGGCCATGCTCTTGAGGGAACCCTCCCCGGGGACGGGATTCGCTTCGAGGGTGTGGATTTTCTCTACCCGGGGGCGGGCGCACCGGCGCTCACCGGCATCGACCTGCACGTGCGGCCGGGCGAGAGTCTCGCGCTGGTGGGTGAGAACGGCTCCGGCAAGACCACCCTGATCAAGTTGCTGACCCGATTGTACCGGCCGACCCACGGTCGCATCCTGCTCGACGGCCTGGACCTCGAAGAGTGGGACGAACAGACGCTGCGTCGCCGGATCGGCGTCATATTCCAGGATTTCGCCCGCTACCAAATGCTCGTCGGCGAGAACATCGGCGTCGGCGACGAACAGGCATTCGATGACGAGGGCCGCTGGCGCGACGCGGCGGCGCAAGGACTGGCGGATGAATTCGTCGATCAGCTGCCCTCGGGCTACCAGACCCAGCTCGGCAAGTGGTTCCAGGACGGGCGGGAATTGTCCGGTGGGCAGTGGCAAAAGATCGCCCTGGCGCGCGCCTTCATGCGCCGCGATGCCGACATTCTCGTGCTCGACGAGCCGACGGCCTCGATCGATGCCGGCGCCGAGGCGCGGGTCTTCGAGCATTTCCGTGAGCTGACCGCGCACCGCATCGCCATCGTCATTTCGCACCGCTTCTCGACGGTGCGCATGGCCGACCAGATCCTCGTGCTCGACGACGGCCGCATCGTCGAGCACGGCTCGCATCAAGCCCTGATGGCCGCCGATGGGCGCTATGCGAAACTGTTCACCCTGCAGGCACGCGGGTATCGTTGAGCGGCAAGACCATGAGGTGCATACGCAATGCCATCTTTCGACGTCGTTTCCGAGATCGATCTGCACGAATTGACCAATGCGGTCGACCAGGCGACGCGCGAGCTCGCGCAGCGCTTCGACTTCAAGGGCGTCGAAGCCGGCTACGATCTGCTCGAAACCACCGTGACGATGACCGCGCCGGGTGAATTCCAGCTCAAGCAAATGCTCGAGATCCTGAAATTGAAGCTTGCCAAACGCGGCATCGACATCACTTGTCTCGATGCCCAGGCTCCCGATGTGAATCTCGCGCGCGCCGCCCAGAAGGTCGTACTGAAGCACGGCATCGACGCCGACACGGGTCGCAAGGTGGCGCGGCTCGTCAAGGACTCGCGGCTCAAGGTTCAAGCGCAAATCCAGGGCGACAAGGTCCGCATCAACGGCAAGAAGCGCGACGATTTGCAGGAGGCGATCGGACTGCTGCGCAAGTCGGATCTCGGCATTCCGCTGCAGTTCGACAATTTCCGCGATTGAGTCCCTCGCGCGCAGCCGCGCCGCCTTCAAGCCCGCCGGGCGCGCCAGCCGGCAAGCACCAGCGCCGCGCCGATCATGCCGCCGAGATGCGCGAAATGGGCGACGCCGGTCTCGGTGCGAGTGACCCCGAGCACGAGTTCGACGCCGGCGTACAGTGCCGCGAACAACCACGCGGGCATCGGAATCGGCGGGATCAGCGGAATCACCTTGCGCCGCGGGAACAGATACGCGTAGACCAGCAGCAGTCCAAAAACGCCGCCTGAAGCCCCGATGGTCGCTTCGGGCGCGGCGCCGAACAACGCCGGCACGAACAGCTGCGTGGCCGCCGCGGCAACCACCGAGGCGAAGTACACGGTGAGCAGCCGGCGCGGCCCGACGTAACGTTCGACTTCGGCGCCGAACATCCACAATCCGAGCATGTTGAGCAACAGATGGAATATGGTCTGTGTGCTGTGCAGGAACGCATAGGTCACGATCTGCCAGAGGTGAAAATACACGACGCCGTCGATCGGTTGCAGCGGCCACAGCGCAAACCAGTATTCAATCGCGCCATGCGAGGCCAGTTCCAGCAGGTAGATGGCGACGTTCGCGACAATCAATGCCCTGACGGCGGTGAATCTCATGGCAAGTGCACAGCCTTGGTTTTTCTGACGGCGCGGGTATTCTAGCGTCCCATGCGCGCCATATTCCTCGATTACGGCACGGTCTCGTCCGATGATCTCGACACCACGTCGTTGCGGGCGGTGCTGCCCGACCTGGTGCTGCGGGAAGCCACGGCGGATGCGGACCTCGAGGCCGCGCTCGCCGATGCCGAGTTCGTGCTGCTCAACAAGCTCAGGCTCGATCGGGCGCGCCTGCGGCGGGCGGGCCGCCTGCGCTTGATCGCGCTCGCCGCGACCGGCACGGACAACATCGACCTCGAGGCCGCGCGTGAGTCCGGCATCGCGGTCTGCAACGTGCGCGCCTACGGCAACACGTCGGTCGCTCAACATGTCTGGGGCATGATTTTGTGCCTGACCCAGCGCCTGCGCGAATATCAGCGCCTGGCGCTCGACGGTTCCTGGGCGGGCAGCACACAGTTCACGATGCTCGCGCACCCGATCCGCGAGCTGAGCGGGCGCAAGCTCGGCATCGTCGGCTACGGCGAACTCGGCCGCGCCGTGGCCCGCATCGCCGATGCCTTCGGAATGTCGGTATTGATCGCGAACCGGGCGGGCGGGAAGCGTGAGCCGGGGCGTGTCGATCTGGACGAACTGCTCGCACGCGTCGACATCCTCTCGCTGCACTGTCCATTGACCGATGCGACACGCGGCATGATCGGCGCCGCGGAACTCGCCCGCATGAAGCCGGATGCGCTGCTGATCAACACCGCGCGCGGCGGTCTGGTCGACGGCCGGGCGCTCGCCGCCGCGCTCAGAGCGGGCCGGCTCGGCGGCGCCGGTATCGATGTGCTGCCCCAGGAGCCGCCGGTCGACGGCGACCCGCTGCTAGAGCGGGCGATTCCCAACCTATTGGTCACACCGCACGTCGCCTGGGCGGCGCGCGAGTCGCGGCAGCGCTGCATCGACATGATGGCCGCGAACGTGCGCGACTTTCTCGCCGGCGGCCGCCTCGGGCGCGTGGTCTGAGCGTATTGCGGGGCGCACGCGGGCCGTTTTAGGCCCCGCGTGGCGGACCCTTGCGTACGAGGTGGCGCTGCGCCGGATCGCGACGCGGTTTCGGCGGCTTCTCGGCGACGCGCGAAATCGCGAGCGCCCGGCCGCCGACCCGTGCCCGCTGCAGCCGCTTGAAGATCGGCGCCGGCATCCCCGCGGGCAGATCGACGAAACTATGGTCGTCGCGGATGTCGATGCGGCCGATGTGCGCGCCGTCGATACCCGCCTCGTTCGCGATCGCGCCGACGATGTTTCCCGGCTTCACACCGTGAGTTGCACCGACTTCCAGCCGGTACGTCTCGCGTTCGGCGAAGGCCTCGCGTCGACGTCCCGGCTCGCGCGCCGGCGCGGACGGCTCTTGCGCGGCGGCCGCGGGCTGCGGCGCCACCGGCGCCTCGGCCTGGCGCGGCTCGAGAAACAACGGCTCGGCGCCCTGGGCAAGCACCGCGAGCGCCGCGGCGATGTCGCCGAGCGGCGCGCCGCTCTCCTCCTCGATGCGGGCGAGGATCGGCCGATACGCCTGCGTCTGCGGCGACGCGATGGTCTCGAGGATGCGCTGTTTGAACTTCTCCAGGCGGCGCAGATTGACCGATTCGACGCTCGGCAGATTCATCTGCTCGACCGGCTGCCGGGTCGCCCGCTCGATGGTGCGCAACATGTTGCGCTCGCGCGGCGCGATGAACAGGATCGCCTCGCCGCTGCGCCCGGCCCGCCCGGTGCGGCCGATCCGATGCACATAGGACTCGCTGTCGTAGGGCACGTCGTAGTTGATCACGTGCGAAATACGCTCGACATCCAGCCCGCGTGCCGCGACGTCGGTCGCGACCAGGATGTCGATGTCCCCGGATTTGAAGCGCAGCACGGTGCGCTCACGCTGTGACTGAATGATGTCTCCGTTGAGCGCCTCGGCCGCGAAACCTCGCGCCTGCAGCCTTTCGGCAAGCTCCACCGTGGACTGCTTGGTGCGCGTGAAGACGAGCAGGCCGTCGAAAGTCTCCGCCTCCAGGATTCGCGTCAGCGCATCGAGCTTGTGAACGCCGCTGACCAGCCAGTAGCGCTGCCGGATCGTGGTCGCGGTGCGGGTCTTGCTTTCGATCGTCACCGCAATCGCGGCCGGCAGGTGCCGCGCTGCGATCCGACGGATTGCCGCCGGCATCGTCGCCGAAAACAATGCGACCTGGCGACCTGGGGGGGTCTTCTCGAGGATGCTTTCGACCGCGTCGACGAAGCCCATCTGCAGCATCTCGTCGGCCTCGTCGAGCACCAACAGCGTTAGCCGCTCGAGCTTCAGCGTGCCGCGTTCGATGTGATCGATCACCCGGCCGGGCGTGCCCACGATCACATGCACACCGCGGCGCAACGCCGTCAGCTGCGGTTGATAGCTCTGGCCGCCGTAGATCGGCAGCACGTGAAATCCCGGCAGGCGCACCGCGTAACGCTGAAACGCCTCGGCGACCTGTAGCGCTAGCTCGCGCGTCGGCACGAGCACCAGGACCTGCGGTTCGCGCAAGCCCAGATCCAGCCGTGACAGGGCAGGCAGCGCGAACGCCGCGGTCTTGCCGGTGCCGGTCTGGGCCTGTCCGAGCATGTCGGCGCCGGACAACAGCACGGGAATCGTCGCCGCCTGGATCGGCGAGGGAGCCTCGTAGCCGACATCGGCCACGGCGGCCACCACGGCCTCGGCGAGGCCCAACTCGCCGAAACCTACCGCCGGACGGTCAATCGCCACCGGTTCGGACGCGGACGGAGGATGTGCCTTCATCGGAAATCTCTCGCTGAGACGGCCGTCAAGTCTAGCTGTTTGACGGAGTATTGCTACCATTGGCGCCATGGGACGCATATTCGAAGT
>JABEVI010000137.1 GCA_013044085.1 Steroidobacteraceae bacterium | reverse complement strand
GGTCTTCGTCCGGGTCAGAAAATGGACTCGATCACGCACGCCGAAGCGATCGAGTTGTTCAAGCTGCCACGCAAGCTCGGTCTCACCCCGCGGGGTGAGGAGATCGTCGCGAACGTCGGGCGCTTCGGCCCCTACCTCAAGTATGGCGCCAAATATGTGTCGCTGAAGACCGATGATCCATATACGGTCTCGCCCGAGCGTGCGCTCGAGGTGATCGTGGAAAAGGAGGTCGCCGACGCGAATCGGCTGATCCTCGACTTCGCGGACGCCGGAATCCAGGTGTTGAACGGCCGTTATGGGCCATACATCACCGACAAGAGCCGTAACGCGAAGATCCCCAAGGAGCGCGACCCGAAGAGCTTGTCGCTCGAGGAATGCCAGTCGCTGCTGGCGGCTGCGCCGGCCAGAACCTTCGGCAAGTGGGGCCGCAAGGGCGCGAAAGCCAAGACGGCACCGGCGAAGCGAGTGGCCAGAGCCGAGAAGGCGGCGCCCGAACCGTCGGTCGAACCGGCGGCGAAGCCACGCGCAAAACGCGCAAAGGCTTCCGGCGCAAAGGAGTCCGCCACGAAGAGCAAGCGTGTGGCGGGAGCCCGCGGCACCGGTGGCAAGAAGACCTGAGCCGATGACAGGCTTGAAGGCGGGAGAAGCCGTCAAGGCATACCTGACCGGGCTGCACGAGCGGATCACCCTCGCGGTGGAGTCCCTCGAGGGGCGTCGGCTGCGCCGCGATGCCTGGCAACGGGCCGAAGGCGGCGGCGGCGAGACCCGCATGCTGAGCGATGGAGGCGTGTTCGAGCGTGCCGGTGTCGGCTTCTCTCACGTCCGTGGGGAGGGTTTGCCGGCATCCGCGTCGCAACTACGTCCGCAGATCGCCGGCGCGCCGTTCGAGGCGATGGGGTTGTCGCTGGTCTTTCACCCGTGCAATCCGTACGCGCCGACGACCCATGCAAACCTGCGATTCCTGACGACGTCGGCGCCCGGGCAAACGGCGACTTGGTGGTTCGGCGGCGGCTTCGATCTCACACCTTATTACCCGTTCGACGAAGACGTGCTTCATTGGCACCGAACCGCGCGTGCCGCGTGTGCCCCGTTTGGCGCCGGCCTGTACGAGAAGTTCAAAGATGCATGCGACCGGTACTTCTTTTTGCCGCATCGCAACGAAACGCGTGGTGTCGGCGGCCTGTTCTTCGACGATTTGAGTGAAGGAGGCTTCGAGCGCTGCTTTGCGTTGCTCAAGAGCGTCGGCGATCACTTCCTGCCCGCCTATCTGCCCATTCTGGAACGACGCAAGGACCAGCCGTACGGCGAACGGCAGCGCGAGTTCCAACTATATCGGCGTGGACGCTACGTGGAATTCAACCTGATCTACGACCGCGGCACCCTGTTCGGACTGCAATCCCGCGGTCGCACCGAATCGATACTCATGTCGCTGCCGCCTCGGGTGCGCTGGGAGTACGACTGGCAGCCGCCGGCCGGCTCACCGGAAGCGCGGCTCTACGAGGAATTTCTGGCGCCGAGAGACTACCTGGTCGACCTGGCCTGAGGGGGCGCGGCGCGCCACGCGAGCGCCGATTCGGGCACAATGCCGTCCGCCGATGAACTACCAGCACATCTATCACGCGGGCAATTTCGCCGACGTCGCGAAGCACCTGGCGCTGCTGCAATGCCTTGACGCGCTGAAGCGAAAGAACAAGGCGTTCTTCGCGCTGGACACCCACGCGGGGCGTGGCTTGTATGACCTGCACTCCTCGCTGGCGCGCAAAACCGGCGAAGCGCAGAACGGCATCCTGCGACTGCTCGAACGCGGGCGCGACGAGCGTGCGCTCGCTGGCTACTTCGCGGCGCTCGGTGCGCGCGCCGGCCGGTCGATCGGCCGCTATCCGGGCTCGGCGGCCCTGATCGGCGATGCACTGCGACCGATCGATCGCGCGGTGTTCGTCGAGTTGCGGCCCGTCGAGGCTCGCGCCGCGATGCGTTCGATCCACAGCGCCGGGCACATCCGGGTCGAAGCGGCCGACGGATATGCCGCCCTCAAGGCCCACCTGCCGCCGCCGGAACGGCGCGGCATGGTGCTGATCGACCCTCCTTACGAAAGCATCGACGAGTGGAAGGCGATGTTGCGGGCCTTCAGCGACGCCTACAGCCGGTGGCCGAGCGGCACCTTCCTGATCTGGTATCCGATCCTGCATGCCGCGCAGCGCCGCGGTGCGCATGAGCGCCTCGAGTCGCTTCGGATACCGAAGATGCTGAGTGCGGATCTGACCATCCACGACGACGCGGCGACCGCCGTCGCCGGACTCGCCGGCAGCGGCCTCGTGATCGTCAATCCGCCATTCGGCATCGAGGAGACGCTGCGCGCGGCCTATGAGGCCGTTCACCGGCATCTGTCGCCCGAGGGAGCCGGCTACGTGGAAATCGCACGCCTGACGCCCGAGCGAGTGGCACAATGAGCGGCGTCGCAGAGGTACGATCCATGGAATCCGAACATTTACAGCAACAACTGGCGCAGCTCCACGCCGAGCTCGCCGATGCGCCCCAGATCGACCCGCAGGTCCGGGAGCTGCTCGTCAAGGTGATGGCGGATATCGCTCCTCTGGTCGAGCGGCCGCCGGC
>JABEVI010000022.1 GCA_013044085.1 Steroidobacteraceae bacterium | reverse complement strand
GCACTGAAGATCTGCGCTCTCTACGAGGCCAGAAAGCGGCATTTGAGGATATAGTCATCCTGCGGGACCTCCGAGAACGCCGTGTCGAGAGCAGCCTTACATGCGAAAATCCGCGCCGCGCTTACCCGGCCTTACCGTCGATACGTGGCGTCCAGAGAATTGGCACATACACCACGACGAAGATCGCAAACGCCACGGTCCAGAACGAGGCGCTGCATCGGCCGCGTGACAATCAGCGCACGTCCGGTATGGCCAAGCGAAACGCGTGTCATCATCCCCAGGATCATCGTGCTCAGTGCGCCAATCGTCAAAGCGTGGAGCCAGAAGGCGGCGATCGCAAATCCGCCGAGCAGCGCCGCCGCCTTCATCGCGAGTCCCACCGGCAGCCATGCATAGGCCAGGTGCAGCACCCAAACGATATCCGCGCAGCCCCCCACAGTAAGGCGAGCACCATGAGGGAACGCCCGGTAACTCGCTTCTCGCCGGTCCAATTTGGCACTGCGGTGAGCATGAATCCAAATAACATCTCGTGCGCATGCCACAAAATCGGCGGCCAACCGGCGCCGACCGGCAGTCCTAAGACAAAACTCAGAGCCCAAAGCGGCACCAACAGGATCGCCGCCGGACCGGACCTCGTGCACGCATTGCACGAACGCGCCGATCATGATCATCTTGCACTCAATCATCAATGGCTCAATGGGGCTCCCGGGTCCGCCCCATATTCGATCAGTAGATTGCGCGTCGCGACCATGCTTGCAGTCAAATAATGTTGCCGCGCAAGCGCGGGCAACGTACCCCCAGGGCCCAATACCGAGTAGATATCAGCGCCATGAGTCAGCAATAAATAAGCCGTTGCAGGACCTCCGCCGTAGACCGCCGCTGAAAGCGCGGAAGTCGCTCCACCCCCCATGCCCAGGCTCTGATTTACATCTGCGCCCCGCTTCAACAACATTCTAACCACATCGTCTTCACCGTACTGGGCGGCAAGAGCCAGCGGCCCTGCGAACGGAAATGGCCTGGCGGCCGGTGCAATTCCCGACCGCCCGACACCGCGGGGATTGACGCTGGCGCCATGCGACAAGAGCACTTTGACGCTACCGCGCTGTCCAGCTTGGATCGCCAGATCCAACAGCGAGACTCTTGAATTGTACGGATAGCCGAGGATAACCGTCGAGTCAGGACTCAGTCCGGTATCCAACCAATTCGCCAATGCGGACGTCTTACCGTCTATCGCCTCTTTGACCACCGGCCACAG
The DNA here is from genome assembly GCA_013044085.1 of Steroidobacteraceae bacterium. Lineage (GTDB taxonomy): Bacteria > Pseudomonadota > Gammaproteobacteria > Steroidobacterales > Steroidobacteraceae > Bog-1198. Next base: position 1,407 of record JABEVI010000022.1, on the reverse strand, counting down.
AGGACGGCCGTACACCAGGTTATTCCGGCTGACCTTTGCGAATAATTTTAGGCGAGACCCGGACAATGGCCCGTAAGCCTGTGGATTCGGCGATTTGTAGTGCTGACGCAGGAACTGGTATTCCTTTTGCGAATATTCCAGTTGAGCCGTGGACTTGGCATTGGACGTAACCGAGGCTCGCGCCGGCAACAGTTTCTCAACGACCGGGCTTTGCGCGGGATGCGGCGCATCGGCGCGCGGCGCCGCTGGGGGCGCACGCCGCTCCTTGGCGTAAATAGCCGCGCCGAGCGTGATGATGCCGAGCGCACCCAGAATTGCGACCGCGTGTTTATTCATGAAAGTCTCTCGACGGCGGACGATACCGTGTCACCATCTTTGGGAGCAACGTGGGCGCAGCAGGCATCCGCCGTCGCGTCGGATCCGCTTACTCTCCCAATCGAGTATTGATTCAGTCAGATCTGAACGTCCCGCCGGAAGCCGGGTCATTAATTCGATTTGCGCGGGCTCACCCGGCGGCAGCACGAGGGCCACGATTCCACGTATGGGCAATGCGGACGCCATAAGCCACTGCCCGGTGGTTCCAAGACCGTCATGTCCGGCAGGCGTCATAAATTCAACCGCGCGATCGCTGAGATAATGCATCGCATCGCTCGGAAACGGCTTCACGTCGAAACGTCTGTCGGAAACAAGACCTTCGGCCTTGACGCTCGCGATGAATTTGCGAGCCACTTTCGGGAACAAGCGGGCAGCCGTGACCGCGACATCGAATCGCCCCGAGGTGTCGCCGAGTTCGGTTCCTGCGAATACGACGGTGCCACTCAGCTTCGGAGGCGGGAAGTAAGGTGGCCTCAGTTTCTTTGGTGTCACGACGAGATAGGCGCCCGAGGAGCCATACCACCCTCGACAATGCCAGCCCTTTGGCGCGAGCACCCCGTCCCCCCGGGCGGCTTTGTAGTAGGCAAGCTGCCGCGCCAATCGAGGCGCCATCCTGGCACGAATAGGACCACGTTTGGGCGGCACAACCGGGCCGGCCTGACCATCCTCCGGACAACCGATGAATGCGATCCGCGTGGGTGTGATGTCAGACCCAAGGACTGTCCGTCCCGCGCAATCGCGCACGAACAGCGCGTCGGCTGCACCACAGACGATCAAGCCGAGAATCAGCATCAGGAGGAAATGCCCGCCGATTCTCAAAACCGGAACACCGCGCACACCACCTCGACTTGTTGGGAACACGCTCAAGCGCAACGGGCCTGTCTACGCGCGAAGACTTCGCACCGGAAGCGGCGGCGGCGGATAACGCCCCATCTTGGAGTTCCAATAGGCCCAAGATCTCGGGTCGATGATACCCGGGGGCGCATGATCGAGCACCTCGCGCATATCATCGTCAGAAACGTAACGGCGGAT
>JABEVI010000136.1 GCA_013044085.1 Steroidobacteraceae bacterium | reverse complement strand
GGCTATGCGGAAGTTCAAGCGCTGTAAAGGTCGCAAATTCCGAGCCGGCCGGTTCTTTGAACGGCTCGCCAAGGAGTGTCCGGATCTATTTGCTCATTGGAAGGTCGGTATGATCGGAGTGTTTTCCTGATGGGAGCTGAGTGGGGCGAGAGTCTCACGCTCAGTTCTACGAGAGGCCGGTGGCGACCGCTGGCCTACTCACCCTGGGTGCAAGCCACGCCCTGTTTGCTCGATCGCCAATTCGAGGAGCTGGCGGGAGAAATTAACGCCTGGCCGCACTGTGAGGAAAGCGCGATGCTTCCGATGGCGGGGCAACGAAGTTTTCGATCCGGAGCGACATCAAGCTATGCTATCGGCGGGTCTACCGAAATGGCAATCTGAGCTTTCGGACAGTACGCGATATACGAGATGGAATAAATGCTGCCCGTATCGTGGAAGCCAATGAACTCCAAGACAGGGACCAGCGGGCCATGCGCCACGGAGTTGCTCGAAGGTTGTAGGTGAAGGACATGCGCGGACCTGATCCGACTCATTGACGATGGCGACGAGGACCTTGACCGAGATATGGACGGCAGTTCGATGTCGGCGAACATGCTCCACCCGTGCGGTGCGATGCGCCAATACGTACCCCGGAACGATCCGGGAGCGACCGACGCCTCCCTCACGCGCGAGCATTGAGCCCGACAAACCGATGGAAAAACACCAACATCCGCAACGCTGTAGGGGTCCTGAGTGATACGCAAATTGACGGCAGCCGTTCTCCTTCTCATGTCCTTCGCCGGCACCGCCTCGGCACAAGACACTCCGGCCCTCACCGCGGCGCGCTACAGTTTCACGGTTAAGTCCGTCAGTATCCGGATGCCCGATGGCGTCAAGCTCGCCGCGACGCTGTACATGCCGGTTGGAGCCCCGCAGGCGACCCGATTTCCGGTCCTGCTCAATTACCTGCCCTATCGCAAGGATGACGGCGAGGCCCAGGAGGACTTCGGTCTACTCAGTTACTTTGCGAGCCACGGGTTCGTCGGCGCTGCGGTTGACATCCGCGGGTTCGGCGAAAGCGGGGGAACGCCGCCGGAACGCGAATATTCCGCTCACGAGCGCCAGGATGGGGAGAACGTGATCGCGTGGCTCGCCCGCCAACCGTGGTCGAACGGCAAGGTCGGCATGTTCGGGATCTCGTGGGGAGCGTTCAACTCCATCCAGATGGCGATGCGCAACCCTCCCGCGTTGAAGGCAATCCTCGCCGTGGAAGGTACGGAGAAGCTCTTCAAGGAGGACGTGCACTACATAGATGGCATCTTCCATTTGGATGAATTCGAGCTTGGCATGGATCTTAGCCAGGGGATCAGCGGCGCACCGCAGTTCTCACTGGCGCGGAAGGTCATAGACCCACGCATGAACTCCAAGCCCTGGTCACTCACTTATCTGGAACACCAGCGCGACGGGGCGTTCTGGCACCGGCCGGAGCGGCCGCTGTCCGCGATCCATGTGCCGTGCTTCCTCATCGCTGGACTGCACGACGGCTACCGCGACAGCGTGCCGCGCATGCTCGAGCGGGTATCCGCGCCGGTCAAGGCATGGATAGGACCCTGGAACCACGCCTGGCCGGACGACAGCGACTACGGACCGCTCTATGCCTGGCGCCGGCAGGCCGTTCGCTGGTTCGCCTACTGGCTCGAAGGCAAAAAAACCGGGGTCATGCAGGACCCAAAGGTGATGATCTACCTGCAGCACGGGTATCCGCCCGGCGATCAGGATCAGAGCATTCCGGGCGTCTGGCGCAGCGAAAGCAACTGGCCGCCCCGCGGCATGTGGCATCAGAAGCTCTACCTGCAGCCCGATCGCGCCCTGAGCAGCACGCCGGCTGTCTCGGGGCAGAACGTCCTGCACTACATCCCTTCTGTCGGCAAGAACAGTGGCATCTTCTGGTGGGGAGACTTACAGCCCGATCAACGGCCGGTCGATGCGCACAGCCTGGTTTATGAAACGAAGCCTCTGGCGCACGACACCACGGTGATGGGCATGCCGCGGGTCATGCTCGACGCCGCGGCCAGCGCACCGATGGCCGACTGGTTCGCGCGGCTCGAAGACGTGGCACCCGACGGTCGCGTGACGCTTGTGACTGGTGCCGGACTCAATGGCACCCAGCGCACCTCGATGGCCCATCCGAAATACCTGGTGCCGGGGAAGTTCTACACGCTGTCTTTTGCCCTGCACCTGGCCTCCTACGTGTTCCCCAAGGGACACCGCATCCGCCTGGCCATCTCCAACGCGCTGTGGCCCATGGCCTGGCCGACGCCCTATCCGATGGACACGACTCTCAAACTCGGCGGCACTCAACCCTCCTGGGTCGAGCTGCCGCGCATGCCCCTTGCGGGCGCCCGGCCCCCGGCCACGCTGCTCGAGCCACCGGCTCCGGTTGCCAAGCGGTCCGACATCAACGGAAGCGACTACCTGTGGCCTGGCTCGTACACGACGCTGCCGGACAAGAACGGCCGCAGCCGCGTAATCTGGCAGGGCGCGAGCAACACCAGATTCCCTTGGGGAGCGCTGCGCCGAAGTGAAAAACTGATCTACGAAGTCGACAACGCCAATCCAGCCGCTTCCAGCGTCGCGGGGTATTCGCATTACACGCAGACGGTCGGCGCCCACGTGCTCAGCTGGCGCAGTCACCTGTCGGTGCGCAGCGATCAACGCAAGTTCTACTACACCTACACGCGCGAGCTGCTGCGCGACGGCAAGCTGATCATCGAACACGCCTGGAAGCGCACTATTCCCCGCGACCACCAGTAGGGAGCACTCGAGCGCCGATTAATCCGCGCGCTTGAGCAGCCTCGGCGCATCCCGTAGTGTTCGGATTCTCGATTCATCACGCCGCGGCACGGTAGTAGTAATTCAGGAGTCCGCCGAGTCGGTGCCTCGAAACGACAGTTACGCTGGAACCTTCAGGAACGACGAATGGGACGATCGTCCGATTGCCGATTCCTCGATGATTCCGCTCCAGATGATAATGTTCGCT
>JABEVI010000135.1 GCA_013044085.1 Steroidobacteraceae bacterium | reverse complement strand
GGCGAGCGCGGCGAGCGCGGCGCCCCCCGGGTACGGCAGGCCGAGGAGTTTGGCGGTCTTGTCGAAAGCCTCGCCGGCGGCATCGTCCAGCGACTGTCCCAACAGTTGGTAGCGGCCCAAACCGGCCACATCGACGAGCAGCGTATGACCACCGGAGACGAGCAGGGCTAGAAAGGGGAATGCCGGCGGGTCCGGCTCGAGCAACGGAGCGAGCAAATGACCCTCGAGGTGATGCACCCCGACCACGGGTTTTGACCAGGCCGCGGCGAGGCCGCGGGCGAACGAACTGCCGACCAACAGCGCGCCGATCAGGCCCGGCCCGGCCGTATAAGCGATCCCGTCGATTGACGCCGGGTCCGAGGCCGCCTCGGCGAGCGCCTCCCGGACCAGCGGCAACAGGCGCCGGACGTGGTCTCGAGAAGCGAGTTCCGGCACCACCCCCCCATAGGCTTGATGCATTGCGATCTGCGTATGCAGACGGTTGGCGAGCAGCCCGGATTGGTCGTCGTAGACGGCGACACCCGTCTCGTCACATGAGGTTTCGATCCCGAGGATGCGCATTATTTTGCCTTTTCCACAGGCGCACCTTAGAATGCGCGCCCCGCCGCTCGAAGCCGGCGGCCCGTGGCAGTGATTATTGAGGTCTGAATGCCCAGCGTTCGTGTTCGCGAAAATGAATACTTCGACGCCGCGTTGCGTCGGTTTAAGCGCGCCTGTGAAAAAGCCGGCGTGCTGACCGAACTGCGCCGCCGCGAATTCTACGAGAAGCCGACCCAGGAGCGTAAGCGCAAGAAGGCCGCGGCCGTCAAGCGGCACCTGAAGCGTCTGTCCCGCGAGAGCATGCGCGGCATGGGAGGCGCGAGCGCTCCGGCTAGCGCCCCGCCGCCTGGCGCCGCGCGCCAGTACTAAAGCCGCGCCAGGACCTGCTGATGTCGCTCAAAGAGCGAATCACGGACGAGATGAAGGCGGCGATGCGCTCGGGCGAGAAAGACCGCCTAGGGGTCATTCGCATGCTCACCGCCGCGATCAAGCAGCGCGAGGTCGATGAGCGCATCACGCTGGATGACGCCCAGGTGATCGGCGTGATCGAGAAGATGATCAAGCAGCGCAAGGAATCCTTGCAGCAGTTCAAGGCGGGCAACCGCCCGGATCTGGTCGACAAGGAGTCGGCGGAGATCGCCCTCCTGCAGACCTACCTGCCCACCGCACTCGATGAACATGAGATCGAGAGCCTGATCAGCGAGGCGATCGCCGCGACCGGTGCCACCGGCATCAAGGACATGGGCAAGGTCATGGCCTTGATCAAAGGCAAGGCGCAGGGCCGGGCCGACATGGCGGCAGTCGGCGCGACGATCAAGGCGAAGCTCGGCGGCTGACGGGCCGCGGGCCATGTCCGGCCGCATACCCCAGGGGTTCATCGACGAAGTCGTCGCACGGGCGGACATCGTCGAACTGATCGGCGCGCGGGTGTCGCTGAAGAAGTCCGGCCGCGAATACAAGGCCTGCTGCCCGTTTCACAATGAAAAAACCCCGTCGTTCTGGGTGAGCCCGGAGAAGCAGTTCTACCATTGCTTCGGCTGCGGCGCGCACGGCACCGCGATCGGCTTCCTCATGCAGCACGAGAAGCTCGAGTTTCCGGACGCGGTGGCGGTTCTCGCCGAGCGCGCCGGCCTCGAGATGCCGCGCGAGGCCGGCGGCGCCCACCGCGCCGCGGGCGGCACCGGCGACCCGTATGAAATCCCGTCGCTCGCGAGTCGATTCTTCGAGCAAAACCTCAAGGATGACCCCCGGGCTCGCGCCTACCTGGCGGGCCGTGGAATCGGCGAGGCGACGGCTGCGGATTTCGCGCTGGGATACGCGCCGGATTCTTGGAACGCGCTTCTCACCCGGCTTGGCACCCCCCCGGAGGAGCGCGAGCGACTGTTACAGGCGGGCCTGATCATCGAGCGCGATACCCGCGGAGGCGAGAGGCAGGCCGGGTTCTACGACCGCTTCCGGGACCGGCTGATGTTTCCGATCCGCGATGCACGCGGTCGGGTGATCGCCTTCGGCGGCCGCGTGATCGGCGAGGGCGAGCCGAAGTACCTGAACTCACCGGAAACCGCGCTCTTTCACAAGGGCCGCGAACTGTACGGCCTGTACGAGGCGCGGCGTGCGCACGCCGATTTCAAGCGCCTGCTGATCGTCGAGGGCTACATGGACGTCGTCCGCCTGCATCAAGCCGGCATCACCTACGCGGTCGCGACCCTCGGTACCGCCACCACGCAGGAGCATCTGCACAAGATCTTCCGGGTCACGAGCGAAGTGGTGTTCTCGTTCGACGGGGATCGCGCCGGTCGAGCGGCGGCCTGGCGGGCGCTGCAGAACGCCCTGCCGCTCGCGAGCGACGGACGGGAAATGAAATTCTTGTTCCTCCCGGAGGGTCACGACCCGGACACCCTGGTCGCCGCCGAGGGTGCCGGCGCGTTCGAAGCGCGGCTGCAGGACGCACTGCCATTGTCCGAGTACCTGCTGCGTCAGCTTGCCGAGGACGTCGACCTGACGCACATCGACGGCCGCGCAAAACTCGCCGCACTCGCCCGACCGTTGTTCGCGCGCCTGCCCGACGGGGTCTATCGGGAATTATTGGTGGACCGCCTGGCTGGCCAAATCCGTATGCCGGCCGCGAAACTGCTGGCCCTGCTGCAGCCGGTACCGGCGGCGGCACCGGCCGGCCGGGGAGCGCAGCAAGCACGCACGGACAATGGCAAGCGCGCTGCCTTGAGTGGCGGTCGCGGCAACCTCCTGCGCCAGGCGATCGTGCTGGTGCTGCACCACCCGGGCGCGGCTTGCACGCTGACGGCCGCCCATCGGCTGGAACATCTCGAACAACCGGGTGTCAACGTACTGCGGGAGTTGATCGATCAAGCGCGTCAATCGCCGCAACCGACGACGGCGATGCTTCTGGAGCGCTGGCGCGGGCGTGCGGAATTTTCGCGCTTGGCCGATCTGGCGGCCCGACCGCAACTGGTCGCCAACTTGGATGCGGCTTCCAGCGAACTGCAAACCGCGGTCGAGAAACTCACCGCCGAGTACGGTGCCGGTCGCCGGGTCGACGAATTGTTGCAAAAGGCCCAGGAGTCAGGCTTGAATTCCGAGGAAAAATCGGAACTTACATCGCTATTGGGGGCGAAAGGCCGGCCGCCGGGGAAAACCCCCGAACCGACGCGCTGAGCAGCCCGCGCAGGCACGCGGGCGGTTTCTGGCTAGTAATTCGCCAAAAACGTATACTAGCCGGCTTCGCGCAATTTTTACCAACGTTACTTGACGAGGCGTCCACCTTGACCAAAAAAGCGCCACAAGGCACCGCGACTCAAATCGCTGACGAACGACAATCGCAGCTGAAGTTGTTGATCGCGCGCGGCAAGGAACAAGGCTACCTCACGTACGCCGAAGTCAACGATCATCTGCCGAGCGAAATCGTCGATCCCGAACAGATCGAAGACATCGTCAACATGATCAACGACATGGGCATTCCGGTCTACGAAAAGGCGCCGGATGCCGAATCTTTGTTGTTGACCGACGCCACCGCGGCGCCGGACGAGGAGGCGGTCGAAGAGGCGACCGCGGCGCTCGCGAACCTGGATGCGGAGTTCGGCCGCACCACCGATCCGGTGCGCATGTACATGCGCGAGATGGGCACCGTCGAACTCCTGACCCGGGAAGGCGAGATCCGTATCGCCAAGCGCATCGAGGAGGGCCTCGAGGCGGTCAAGATCGCGCTGGGCGGCTATCCGGGCACCTATGATCTGCTGCTGAAGAGCTACGAAGCGGTCAAGAGCGGCCAGATGCGTCTCGTCGACGTGATCGTCGGATTCGTCGATCCGAACGCGCCGGATGAGATCGCCCAACCGCAGAACCCGAAACTGCTCGCCATCGAGACCGATGACAGCGCCGACGAAGACGAGGCGGATGGGGACGAGGACGAGGAGGCGATCGATACCGGCCCCGACCCGGAGGAGGCGGCGAAACGTTTCGCCGCGATCGCGAAGGTCCATCACCAGTATGTCAACGCCCTCGACAAGCTCGGTTCGAAGGACGTGAAGACGCAGAAGCTGCGCAAGAAGGTCTGCGGCGAACTGATGGAGTTGAAGCTCGCGCCGAAGATGTTCGACCAATTGATCGACAATCTGCGCCAGCACGTCACCGACGTGCGCCTGCTCGAGCGCGAAATCATGTTCCTCTGCATCAAGCAGGCGGGCATGCCGCGCAAGGACTTCATCTCCTCGTTCCCGAAGAACGAGACCAGCACGCGCTGGCTCGACAAGCACATCAAGGCGAAGAAACGCTATTCGGCGCCGCTCGCGAAATTCCGCCACGAGGTCGAGCGCCGGCAGAACAAACTCAAGGAACTCGAGGGCGCGTTTCACCTGCTGGTCAACGAGATCAAGGAAATCAACCGCGAGGTGTCGATCGGCGAGGCCAAGGCGCGCCGCGCGAAGAAGGAGATGGTCGAGGCGAATCTGCGCCTGGTGATCTCGATCGCGAAGAAGTACACCAACCGGGGCCTGCAGTTCCTGGATCTCATCCAGGAAGGCAACATCGGCCTGATGAAGGCCGTCGACAAGTTCGAATACCGTCGCGGCTACAAGTTCTCGACGTACGCGACCTGGTGGATCCGCCAGGCGATCACCCGCTCGATCGCGGACCAGGCGCGCACCATCCGCATACCGGTGCACATGATCGAGACGATCAACAAGCTGAACCGAATCTCACGGCAGATGCTGCAGGAGATGGGCCGCGAGCCGACCCCCGAAGAGCTCGCGGTGCGCATGGAAATGCCGGAGGACAAGGTCCGCAAGGTGTTGAAGATCGCCAAGGAACCGATCTCGATGGAGACACCGATCGGCGACGACGAGGACTCGCACCTCGGGGACTTCATCGAAGACACCTCCGTTTCCTCGCCGATCGACTCGGCGACCACGGAGAGCCTGCGCGAAACCACCCATTCGGTGCTCGCGCAGCTCACGCCGCGCGAGGCGAAGGTGCTGCGCATGCGCTTCGGCATCGACATGAACACCGACCACACGCTCGAGGAAGTCGGCAAGCAGTTCGACGGCACACGCGAACGGATCCGCCAGATCGAGGCCAAGGCGCTGCGCAAGCTGCGCCATCCGAGCCGCAGCGAACAGCTGCGCAGCTTCCTGATGGACGACTGAGCGGGACCGGACGCGCGGGGCGGCCCCCGCACGCTGGAATCCGCCACGAAGTGCCACACCGGGCGCTGCGTGGGCGGCTGCGCGCACCCGCGCCGCCGCGCGGTCTTGGCGCACGCTCAACGACGGCTTGTCCGTAAGTAATAACCCGTATTTTTCCGATGATGACATTTGGGTACCCTGCCGACCGAAACGAAGAATTCGGCGCGGGAATCGGGCGGCTTGGGTCGTCGAGCCGCGCCAGCAGCGAGAGGATGAAAAAAGATGAGCGATATACCCCGTACACGATTCCAGAAACTGCGGCCGTACGCGCTGCTGCTCGCCCTGTACGCGAGCCTCGCCACCCCCAGCTGGGCGGTGCCGAGCTTTGCGCGTCAGACAGGCATGGCCTGCGCGGCCTGCCACACGGTTTACCCTGAACTGACGCCCTTCGGGCGCGAGTTCAAGCTGAACGGCTATGTGCTCGACAACATGAAGCAGATCACGGGCATCACCACCGACGCCCGTTCGACGCTTTCACTGAACTCGATCCCGCCGATCAGCATGATGCTGCAGATCTCCTACACGCACACCGGCGCACCGCTGCCGGACAGCGCCCTGACCGGGGCGCAGGCGAAGAACGGCGACGTGCTGTTCCCGCAACAGGCGAGCTTCTTCTACGCGGGCAAGATCGCCGACAACCTCGGCGCGTTCGTGCAGCTGACCTATGACGGCGTCGCCGACAGCTTCGGCTTCGACAACACCGACATCCGCTACGCCCGCCACGTCACCCTCGGCTCCCTCGACGGCAACAAGAACCTGGTGATCGGCGTCACGCTGAACAACAACCCGACGGTGCAGGATCCGTGGAACACCACCCAGGCCTGGGGCTTCCCGTATTCCGGCAGCAGCGTCGCACCCGGCCCGAACGCCTCGACCAAGCTCGACAGCGGCGGCATCGGCCAGAGCGCGGCCGGTCTCGGCGTTTACGCCTGGTGGCACCACAGCCTGTATGCGGAGTTGACCCTGTACTCGGCGGCGCTGCGCGGCGGTGCGCATCCGCTCGACAGCACCCAGGCCGCGGTCATCCATGGCGTTTCGCCCTACTGGCGCCTCGCCTACGAATATCGATGGAACCGCAACTCCCTGATGTTCGGCACCTACGGCATCGACGCGAAGATGCACCCCGGCGCCGGCCACGCCCTGCAGGGTCCGACCGACGAATACCTGGACGTCGCCGGTGACATGCAGTACCAGTACATCGGCGAGAACAACATTTTCACCTTGATGTCGACGTACATTCACGAGAATCAGACGCTCAACGCGAGCGTCGCCGACGGCCTGGCCGCGAACGACCACAACAGCTTGAAGACCCTCAAAGTCGTGGGTGAGTACTATTATCAGCGCATGATCGGCGGCGCCGTCGGCTACTTCGACACGACCGGCACCCAGGATGCGCTGCTCTATCCGGCTGGCGCCGCCAGCGGCAGCTTCCTGAACAGCCCCGACTCGCGCGGCGAGATCTTCGAGGTGAATTACCTGCCGTGGCTCAACACCAAGCTGCAGCTGCAATATGTGCATTACGACCGATTCAACGGCGGCACCTCGAACTACGACCTCGGTCCGAGCGCGGCGCCCTACGGCACGACCGGCTACGTCGCCGGACGCAGCGCGTCGGACAACGACACCCTGTACGTGCTCGCCTGGTTGAATTTCTGACACGGCACGCTCAAACGAAACGCGGAGTGGACGAGTAATGAAGCTAAGACATGTCTTGACACTGACCCTCGGAGCCTGTGTCGGTCTCGGATCGATCGCGCAGGCACAGAACCTCGCCAACAAACAGGCGCAGGCCGAATTGAAGGCGACGATCAACAATTGCGCGGTATGCCATGGACTGCACGGCCAGAGCGTCTCGCCGACGTTCCCGAATCTGGCGGCGCAACAGCCGGTCTACATCGAGAACCAGCTACATGCGTTCAAGAATCAGACGCGTGGTGATCCGGATGCCCAGGCTTTCATGTGGGGCATGGCCTCCCAGTTGACCGACCAGAAGATCGCCGAACTCGCTCACTACTGGTCGACGCAGCCGCCGCCGAAGCCGAGAGCCGGTGATCCGAAGCTCATCGCCCAGGGCCGTGCGATCTTCACCAAGGGCATACCGACGGAGGGCGTTCCGCCTTGCGCGAGCTGCCACGGTCCGGATGCCGCCGGTCGAGGCATGTTCCCGCGCCTGGCCGGCCAGCATCAACAGTATTTGTTGAAACAATTGTTGGTCATTCAGACGGCACTGCGTTCAGCGCCTGTGATGCACGGCATCATCAAGGACCTGACCCGGGATCAAATGCAAGCCGTCACCACTTACCTGGCGTCGCTGTAACCCCCTGCTGACGAGCCGCCCGCCGGTCCTCGGGTCCGGCGGGTTTTTTTTTGCCCCTGACAGGGCCTGGCGCATCGGGACAACTCGATGACGCAAAATGATCAGCCGCCGGCATCGACCTTGACCATACTGAAGGTTCTGTGGACCGCGCCCTGGCGGCCCGCGGCGCACCTGGTGGCCAAGGAGAACGACGATGGACGATCCGCACGCCGATTCCACCCGCGCGACCCGACGCCCCAGCGGACGCGAGGCCAAGAGAGCCTCGCGTGCGGCTCGCGCCGGTTCGTCCGTGCCGTACATCACGCGCCGCATTCCCTGCTACGAAGTGCTCGACGAAGAAGCGTTGGCGACGCTTGAAAGCAATGCCGACACGATCCTGGAAGAAGTCGGCATCGACTACCGCGACGACGCCGAGGCGCTCGAGATCTGGCGGGCGGCGGGCGCCGATGTGCGTGGCGAACGGGTGCACTGTCCGCGCGGCATGTGCCGGGCGCTCGTACAGAAGACCGCGCCGCGCGAATTCACCCAGCACGCGCGCAACCCGGCACGCAGCGTCGTGATCGGCGGCAAGAACACCGTGTTCGCGCCCGCCTACGGATCACCCTTCGTGCGCAACCTCGACGAAGGCCGCCGCTACGCGCGGATCGAGGATTTCCGCAATTTCGTCAAGCTCGCCTATGTTGCCAACTCGCTGCATCACTCGGGCGGCACGATCTGCGAACCCGTCGATCTGCCCGTCAACAAGCGCCATTTGGACATGGTGTACAGCCACCTGAAGTTCAGCGACAAGCCGTTCATGGGCTCGGTCACGGCGCCGGATCGCGCCGAGGACTCGATCGAGATGGCGAAGATCGTCTTCGGCGAGGCGTGGACCGACCCGCTGAGCGGCCGGCCGAAGACGGCCATCATCAACCTCATCAACGTCAATTCGCCGATGACCTTCGACGCCACCATGCTCGGTGCCGCAAAGGTCTACGCCCGCGCCAATCAGGCGACCATCATCACGCCGTTCATCCTCGCCGGCGCCATGTCGCCGGTGACGATTGGCGGCACCGTCGCCCAGACGCTTGCCGAGGCACTCTCGGGAATGGCCTTCGTGCAACTCGTCAACCCCGGCGCGCCGGTCGTGCTCGGCAGCTTCGCGTCCTCGATCTCGATGCAATCCGGCGCGCCGACCTTCGGCACGCCCGAACCCGCGCTCGTTTTGTATTCGATGGCGGCGCTCGCGCGCCGGCTGGGCGTGCCGTTCCGCTCGGGCGGCAGCCTGTGCGCCTCGAAGATTGCCGATGCGCAGGCCGCCTTCGAGTCCGCCAACACCCTGCTGCCGACCTGCCTCGCGGGCGTGAACTTCGTGCTGCACACCGCCGGCTGGCTCGAAGGCGGCCTCGCGATGGGGTACGAGAAGTTCGTGATGGACGCCGATCAGGCCGGCATGATGCACACGCTGCTTGCGGGCGTCGACCTGAGCCCGAATGGCCAGGCGATCGACGCCATCCGCGAAGTCGGCCCCGGCAAGCACTTCCTCGGTTGCGATCACACCCAGGCGAACTTCGAGAATGCGTTCTATCGCTCGCCGCTCGCCGATAACAACAGTTTCGAGCAATGGGACGCCGAGGGTGCGACCGACATGGCGAAGCGCGCGAACGTGCTCTGGAAGAAGCAACTCGCCGAGTACGTGGCGCCGCCGATGGATCCGGGGATCGACGAGGCCCTCCTCGAGTACGTCGCGAAACGCAAGTCCGCATCACCGGACTCGAACATCTAGC
>JABEVI010000134.1 GCA_013044085.1 Steroidobacteraceae bacterium | reverse complement strand
TTCTCCCATGCTAATGCGGCGGAACGAAGCGGATCAGGATATGAGCCGGGACCGTCACCGCTTTGCCGCCGACCCGCACCGGCGCGTAGCGCCATTGCGCCACGGCGTCGAGCGCGGAACGGTCGAATACGCCGGGCGGCGTCGCCTTGAGGATATGCAGCGAGCCCGTCCGACCATCCGGATCGACGGTGAAACCGACGATCACGCGGCCGCCGATGCCATCCTCGAGCGCGCCTCGCGGATACACCGGGCGCGCATTGTGGACGAGCCGCAGGCGTGTGCTGAGCGCGGCGCCTGCATTGCCCGCTCCGCCGGCCGCCGGCGCCGTCGCCTTCAGACTGCGAATCGCGAGCACCGCCTTGGCATCGGCACCGAGGCTTTGTGCCAGGCTCAGATCACCCGGGTCCGGCTTGCCGGCGAGCCGCGCGCTGCGCGCCCGCACGAGCAAGCGACCGGCGAGCGCCTGGCGCACCTTGGTCTGCGGCGCGTAGCCGGGATCGGCGGTGCGAATCTCGGCGAGGTAGTACGCGGCATTATCCCGCGGCGGCTCGGTCAAACGACCGGCGTCGATGCGCGCGCGAGCCAATTTCAGCAGCCGGGCCGCGTTGGCGTCGGCCGCGTGGGCGGCCGCCTTTGCGCGTTCATCGGCTTGTGCACGGGCGAGCGCGGCGCGCTGTGCCGCGGCGAGTGCGGCCAGGCGTTGCGCGTTCGCCGCGGCCTGACTGCGCGCGAGGTCCGCACGCTGGAGTGCGGCTTGCGCCGCCAGCAGTTGTTGGCGGAAATCGGTCAATTGCGGCGACCGCGGCGAGAGCGCCGCGAAATTGGCGAGTTGCAATGCGGCGGCGTTCAGGTGCCCGCCGGCGAGGGCCGACTGGAAGCGCTGAACGATCACGTCGGCAATGCGTCGCAGACCGTCCTGCGCTTCGGCGTTCGTGGGGTCGGCAGCCGCCGCCGATCGGTAGAACAGCAGGGCACTTTGCGCTGGTGGATCGGTGAAGTGGCGCGCGCGCATCGCGGCGCGCGCCTTTTCGAGCAAGTCCTCGACCCTGCCTTGAACGATCGACAAGTCGATCGACGGCGAAGTTGCGGCCGGCTTTTGCGTCACCGCACCGGCGCTGGGCGGGTGCGCGCCACCCTGAATCCAATGCACACCGGCGGCGAGCGCGGCGAGCGCGGCGAGTACCGCCAATGCGAGCGTCAGCGGGCGCAGGCGCCGTTGGCCGGTGGCCGGCGGCGTCGGCGGGGCGTGGCCGGGGGTTGCCGGCGGCGCGGGTGAGATCATCGCCGCCGCCGCAGCGACCGCCCTTTCGAGCACCGCGTGCGCGGCAGCGACATCGATCGGTGTACCGAGCACGGCAAACACGGGGGTGTCGCGCAGCGCCGCCGACATTCGCGGCAGTGTCTCCTGCGGCGCGAATACCAGCACCAGCGTCTGCGGCGCATGCGCCGCGGCGAGCGCCACGGCCTGGCGGGCCTCTTCGGGTCCGCTTTCGTCGATGGCGAGCAACTGGGCGCGTCGTCGTCCCGGCCGGGGCTCGAAGGCCGTGTCGAGCGATTCGACCGGCCGGACGGCAGCGAGGCCGCCGATCGCGGGGCCGAGTTGCAGCAGAAAATCGTCCGACCGGGTGAGCGCCGTCAGATCCGCCGCCGGCTGAATCGCCGTTACGCCGTCCGGTGCGGATGCCACCGGCGAGGTTGAATGTTGCACCGACGTCTGGCCCCCGAAGGCTCGGGCGAATGCCCCCCAGTCAGGAGCATAGACACGGCTCGCGCAGTTGCCGTGCGTCAGTTCACAAGTCCTGCGTGTCCTCCGGAGCGGCGGTGCCTAGGCGACCAGATCGAGACGTATTGGCGCACCGCAGACCATCGGCAAACGGCCGATCGGCTGCCGCGCCGCGGAATTTCGCGCGGTCCGCAACCACGTACGCACCACCCTCGGTCCGAACTCGAGCCATTCCACGCCGATGGCGTCGCCGTCATGGCGCGTAACCCAGGCGGCGACCGGCTGGCCCTCGATCACCACCTCGAGGCGGCTCAAAGGCGGTAACCCGCACGCGATGCGGATCCGGGCGCCGCTGATGCTGATGTCTTCCATGAGCCCTGGCAGGGTCTGCCCGCCGTGCCGGCGCAGCTCGACCGCCATCTCGACCGAACTGCGTACTCCCCAACGATGTTCCATACGACCCCCCATTCGCCTTGTGAAGGCAGCCACGCCAGGGCGCAGCGTTCCACGAGTCGCGGTTCGGTCGTATCGGGGATGATCCGTATCGGCGCGCGACCGACCACGAGGGAATTCAGGTTTCGAAAGGGTAACGAACGCCGATCTGCCGGCGAATCTCGTCCATCCACCCCAGGGTGGCGCAGGTTTCCTCGTGCGAGATCGACTCGCTCTGGATCCGAGCTTCGCGGATGCATCGCGTCGCCTCCTCGATTTCATACTCGAAACCGTTCACCCGGAACGGCTCGTGGATCACTTCCGGTTCGCGGTCCGGAAGGACGAGCGCCGCCTGCTTCGCCTCCCAGAAGCGGCCACCGATCGTGATGCGCCCCTTTTCGCCGCAAATCTGCAGGGCATTGTCGGCGAGGCAGTCGGAGGCACAGACGAATTGCACGACCAGGCCGTCGGCAAAATCCAGGATGCCGCTCACTCGGCGGTCGACGCCCGTGGGCGCAAGTGCCCCATGGACGCTGATTCGCAGGGGTTCGGGACATGCGCGACCGAGGGAGCGCTCGATGACCCAGCGGCTCATCGACAGGTTGTAGACGCCGGTGTCGAGCAGTACGCCGCCGGCGAGCGCCGGGTCGAACAGCCGGCTCTTCGGGTCGAAGTTCGGCGCGAAGCAAAAGCTGGAATTGATCACCCGCACCCGGCCGATCACGCCTTCACGCAGCCACCGGCCCACGGTGCGATAGACAGGCAGAAAGCGCGTCCACAGCGCCTCCATCAAAAAGGTCTCGCGTTCGCGCGCGAGGGCGACCAGACGCCGGGCGTCGGCCTGATTGACCACCAGCGGCTTCTCGCAGAGCACCGGCTTGCGGGCGCGCAGGCACTGCTCGACGAACGGTACGTGGTGCGAGTGCGGGGTCGCGATGTAGACCGCGTCGACGCGCGGATCCTCGAGCATCGTGCCAAGCTCGCCGCCGACAGCCGGCACCGAGCCGTCAAGATTGCGCCAGCGCGCGGCAAAGCGGGCGCTGCGCGCCGCGTCTCGTCCGAGCACGCAGTGCAGACGCGCACCGTCGACCCCGGTGAGCGCCGATGCGAAGCGGTTTGCAATCGAACCCGGACCGATGATCGCCCATGAAAACGTCATGCGGCATTTCTACCAGGCGACATCTGCGAGTTCAATAGCGGTCGGCCTAGGTCTTAGGCGGGGTGTGCGTGATGGGCTCGACGTCATGGAACTTGCCGTAGTCGAAATGCAGCGTGCCGTCCTCCCTGACCTCGAGGATGTCACGGAAGGTCTGATTCCAGCGGATGTCCCGGCCGTGATATTCCGCCCGCGCCATCAGCAGCTGTCCGGTCGTCTCGTCCGTGCCGCTGACGGTCAGCAGGAACTGGGCCGCCGCTGCGCGCAGACTTTCCGGGGTCTGTCCGTGCAGCGGACTCGTCGTGTCGATCACATGCATGATGTTCCAGCCGAGCACGAACAGCGGGTGTTGTGAGCGCACCAGCGCAAGATCGGTGATGCGGCGAAGGCGGTAACCTTCCGCGGTGACCTCATTGCGCAGCATGCGCAGTTGCGCCGATGCTTCCTGCACGACGTTCTGCCGGGCGTTCGCGGCGCGGAACATCAGCGTCGGTTTGCCGTCGAGGGGCCGGACCACGGCGCTCTTCGCGAACAGGAAACGGGCCCGCGGGCGGGAGAATCGCGCGAACATGATGCCGGTGATCAGGGACAGGGACATCAGGCCGACGAATATCTCGACCATCGCCACGCTGTGACCGTAGAAGTCATGCGGATGCATGTCGCCGTAGCCGACCGTCGCGAGCGTCTCGACGCTGAAGAAGAACGCGCCGGCGAATCCGGGCGGGTTGAGGTTCGCGACGCAGCCGGGGACGAGGTAATACAGGCAGCCGAACAGCAGGTCGAAGGCGAGAAAGAAAGCGGCGAAGGTGCCGAACAGCTGCGGCCAGCCGACCGTCATGAAATAGTGATACAGATCCTGCAGCACCGCCGGCGCGATGCCCTGCGTGAAGACCTCGCGTCCGCCGAGCCGCAAGCGCCGAACCCCGATCGGACGCCTTTCGGCACGATCCGGACGCGGGCTCGAGGCGTGATGGTTGCCGTCGGGAATTTCGCTCATGCGGGCAGGTGGCAGCACGCCGTTTTGGACGCGGCTCAGTCTATACCGACTTCCGCCCCGGATTGAAACGACTGAACGAGGCCGCGGCGGCCGCTCATTGACGCTGGGACGGGGGATCGGGGAGACTTTGGCCGGGATGCCGAAAAAAACCGAATCCAGGGAGATGCACGCTTGAAGAAAACACTGCCGATCATCGTCGCGGCACTCGTCGTTCTGTACCCCGGACTCGCCTGGCTGACGGGGTTCGCGATCGAATCGCGACTCGATCTGCACGCGTCGCGACCGCTCGCACAGGCTCCCTATCTGAAGCTGCTCGCACACAGCTATCGGCGCGGCTGGTTCACCTCGGAAGAAACCTTGAGTTTTGGTTTCTCGCCGGTCTTGTTGCCGGGTTCGCCGGGCGGCGCCGCGGCGCCGCTCGTGCGCCTCACGATTCACAACATCGTGCATCACGGCCCGATCTGCGGCTTCACCTGTTTCGGGCTGGCGCGCATCGACACCCAAGTGAGCGTGAGCAAGGCGGTGCGAGGAATGCTCGCCAAGTACTTCGGCAAGCAGGCGCCGCTGTCGATCCGCACCCGCATGGGCTTCTTCGGCGGCGGCACGACGCGCATCTCGAGTCCGGCGATCAAGGGTGCGGTAGTGGTGGGCGGGGTGATCACGAAATCCGCCGGCTTCAGCTTCCTGGCCCGGTATGGCCGTGGCGCACGCTGGTACTCGGTGCGCGCGACTGCGCCGAGCTTCGCGATCGCGACGGCGGCGGGCAAGCGGTTCGATCTCGGCGGATTGAGCGTGCGCATGGACATGAGGCGCGTGGCGGGCATGCTCTATGTCTACGACGGTGACTTCAGCCTGTCGATCAAGCGTCTGGCCGTCGATGGGGGCGGCGCGCCGGGTGTGGTCGTCGGCAATCTCGTCTATGCGGTCAAGAGTGAATCGCGCGATGGCTATCTGAATTATGCGTTGCGGTTCGACACCGGCGCTGTGAGCACGCCGACGCTCAGCCTGAGCAATGCGCATTTCGACCTCACGCTGAAACATCTACAGATGGCGGCGATCGAGGCTATGACGACGGACTTCGAGACCTTGAATCGCTCGGCGAATCCCGACCCGCGGGTGAGGATGCAAAAAGTCATGCAGATCATGCGTCGGCAGGGCCTCGCGCTGCTGCAGCACGACCCGCAGCTGAACCTGGACCGGATCAGCGTCGCCAATGCAGGCGGCCAGGCCATCCTCACCGGCACCATCGGGCTGCACGGCGTCACCGCCGCCGACTTCAGCGCCGGCATGCTGGGGTCGGCGTTGCGTGACAAACTCGATGCCAAGCTCGCTTTCTCGCTGGACGACAAGATGCTTCAGGGGCTGCCCGGCAATGGGGCCGCATTGAATGCCCGACTGCAGAGCCTTGCCCAGCAGGGCTTCCTGGTCCGCGCCAATGGTCTCACGCGGGCGACGATCGTCATTCAGCAAGGAAGAACCACGGTGAACGGCCACTCGTTGTCGCCGCCGCAGCCATGACGGCCGGGCTGCCGCCGCTGTTGTTGGAGTTTGCGGCGACGGTCGTGCTCGCCTTCGTGCTCGGCCTGGAACTGCACAGCTATCGGCGCGCGCAGGACGAGGGCGTCGGCTTCGGCACCACACGCACGCTGACGTTGATCGGCGCGGTCGGCTTCGTGCTGTGGGTGCTACCCGGGGGGCTGTATGTGGCCGGCTGGGCGGCGCTGACGCTGTGGCTCGCGGTGGATTTTTGGCGTCGGACCGCACCGGATGGCAAGCCGGTCAGCGCGAGCGCGGACAACGGCGGCGCGCTGTTGCCGTCCGTCATTGCGCTGCTCGCTTTCCTGCTGGGTCCCTTGGTGCTGACACAGGCCAACTGGTTCGTCGCGGCGGTCATGGTGGTCGGCATCCTGATGCTCGGGGAGAAGCCGTTGATCCGGCGCGTCTCCGATGCCTTCCCGAGTTCCGAGGGGGTGACGCTCGCGAAGTTCCTCATCATCGCGGGCCTGGTGTTGCCGCTGATGCCGGCTTCGGCGCTGCCGGGCCTGCCGGAACTGACCTACCAGAAAGTTTGGCTGGCCGTGGTGGCGATCTCCAGTTTGTCGTATCTCGGCTACATCGCGCACCGCTATCTCTGGCCGAAGGCGGGCACCCTGGTCACCGGGTTGATCGGCGGGCTGTATTCGAGCACCGCGGTCGCCATCGTGCTGGCACGCGAATCACGCAAGGATCCGGCGATCGCCGTGCAAGCGTCCGCCTCGATCGTGCTGGCGATCATCGTGATGTACCTGCGCTTGTTGGCGTTGATCGCCTTGCTCGGGCACCTCGGCGTCGCACGGGCTTTGTTGCTGCCCTATGGTGTGATCGTGGTCGGTTCCGGCGTGGCCGCGGCCCTTCTCTGGCGTGCCGGTCAACGCACGCCGGTTCGAAGTCCGGCCCCGGTGAAACTCGGCCCGCACAATCCACTCGACCTGCCCATTGCGCTGTTGTTCGGCGGGCTGTTCGTCGCCTTCGCGGCGGTCACCTTGTTCGTCACGGCACATTTCGGCTCCGGAGCGATCAAGCTGTTGAGCCTGCTGGTGGGGTTCACCGACATCAATCCCTTCATCCTCTCGCTCGTCTCGCAACCGGCTGCGATCAGCCATCAGCTCATGGTCGATGCGATCCTGATCGCCTCGGTGAGCAACAATCTCGTCAACTCCTGTTATGCACTCATACTCGCCCGCCAACGCGCGATGCTCCCGGTGGTGGCCTGGTTCGCCCTGTGCCTGATTGCCGCGCTGTTCTATACCGGCTGGTTGTGAGGCCGGACCCGGCGACACGGCCGATGAGCGCGCACATCGATTGGATCGCTGCCGTCAGCGGGATTGCGAGCGGCATCGTCCACAGCATGTTCAAGCCGAATTGCGCGCCTGCCTGCGAATAGGTGAGGATGCCGCTCGGATCGTCGTCGGCGTCGCCAGGGGACGGTTTCTTGCGGCCGTTCATAAGCTGTTAGGTTCGCTATTGCAAATGAGAATGATTAAGATTAACGTTACGATCAAATGATCGGCCCGTTGAAGCCAAGACTCCGATGAGCCGCGATCGACCGCCGCGCCCGCAGGATGCGCCGAGGTTGGCCCGAATCCGGATTTCCCGGTGGAAGATGTTTCTCGCCGTCATGGGGCCGGGACTCGTCGTGATGTTTGCCGACACGGACGTGGGCAGCATCATCACCGCCGCGCAGAGCGGCGTACAGTGGGGCTATCGGCTGCTCCTGCTGCAGTTGCTGCTGGTGCCGGTGCTGTACATCGTGCAGGAATTGACGGTGCGTCTGGCGATCTTCACCGGCAAGGGGCACGGAGAATTGATCCGTGAGACCTTTGGGCCCGTGTGGGCGTGGATTTCGGTGACCGGTCTCGCGGTGGCGACCGTCGGCGCGCTGCTCACGGAATTTTCCGGTGTCGCCGGTGTGGGCTCGATGTTCGGCGTGCCGCGCGCCGTCAGTCTGAGCCTGAGCGCGGGCTTTCTGCTCGCGGTGGTGCTCACGGGCAGTTATCGGCGCGTCGAACGGATCGCCTTGAGCCTGGGCCTGTTCGAGTTCGCGTTCTTCCTGGTTGCCTACAAGGCGCATCCGCGCGGCGCCGAACTGTTGAGCGGTCTCGCGCACATGCCGCTGCTCGACGGTCACTACCTATATCTCGTCGCGGCCAATATCGGCGCCGTGATCATGCCGTGGATGGTCTTCTATCAACAGTCCGCCGCCGCCGACAAGAAATTGCAGCCCGAACACTACGTTTACGCGCGGTGGGACACCGCCGTCGGCTCGGTCGTCACGCAGGCGATCATGGCGGCGGTGTTGATCGCGGCGGCAGCCACGATCGGCAGGCTGAATACCCACACCAGCCTGACGAGCATTGGTGATGTCACCAACGCGCTGGTCCCGGCACTGGGTTCCCACATCGGCCGTCTGGCATTCGGGCTGGCAACGGTCGGGGCGGCGATGGTTGCGGCGATCGTCGTGTCACTCGCGTCCGCCTGGGGGTTCGGCGAGGTCGCCGGCTACCGGCATTCCCTCGAACACCACCCGTTCGAGGCGCCGTGGTTCTTCGGCATCTACACCGTCGCGGTCATCGGCGGTGCGGTGATCGTCGGGATGGTGCCGAATCTGGTGGCGCTGAACATCGGAGTTGAGGTGATGAACGCGTTGTTGCTGCCGGTGGTGCTCGGGTTCTTGGTGATGCTTGCCTTCAAGGCGCTGCCGCCCGAGCGCCGGTTGCGCGGTGTCTACGCCTGGATCGTCGTCGGCATCTCGCTGCTGACGGCGGGACTCGGCGTCTATGCGGGGATTGCGGGGGTTGATTGGTTCTAGGCCTGTGCGCCGCGCGGTGCGCCGGAGCGGCTTCGATGCCGGAGGGCCGCAGGTGCTATGATCGGAGTCTGGCCCCGTTGGCCGCTGCTTGCGAGGATTCCCATGTCCGAGTCGCCGAATTTGCAAAAACGCGTCGGGTTCATTGCGGTCGCCGCGATGTCGCTGCTGCTTGGCGGCTGCGGCATCAACAACATCCCGACCTACAAGCAACAGGTCAACGCGAGCTGGAGCCAGGTGCTCAACGAGTATCAGCGGCGTACCGACCTCGTTCCGAACCTGGTGGCGACCGTCAAAGGGTACGCAGCCCACGAGGCTTCGGTGCTCGAGGCGGTGACCGAGGCCCGCGCCAAAGTCACCCAGACCCGCATTCCGGCGGACATCCTCACCAACCCGAAGGCGTTTGCGGCGTTTCAAAAGAATCAGGCGACCCTGGGCGGGGCGCTGTCGCGGCTGATGATGGTGACCGAGAATTACCCGAACCTCAAAGCCGACCAGAACTTCCTCACCCTGCAGGCGCAGCTCGAGGGCACGGAGAACCGGATCGCGGTGGCGCGACGTGACTACATCCTGGCGGTGCAGCAGTACGACACGGAACTGACGACCATTCCGGGCAGCTGGTACCACTCGATGTTCTATGGGAGTTACAAACCCATACAGAATTTCACGATTTCGCAGCAAGCCCAACAGGCGCCGACGGTGAAGTTCTAAGGGATCCGGCGCGTGTACGGCTCAACGCGTCATGAGGCCTTGATTGCGACACGAGCGCGCAGGCCGAGGCGTTTGGCGGCCTTGCTTTTGGGTGTGGTGGGTCTGCTGAGTTTCGCGCGGCCGCCCGCCTTCGCGGCTTCCAACGCGCTCGACGCGGGGATGCCGCCGTTCCCCGCGCTCACAGGTCCGGTGGTGGACGATGCGCACCTGCTGCCGGCGGCCGTCGCGGCGAGTCTGTCTCAAAAGCTCGTGGCCTACGCCCATGGCTCCGGCACGCAGCTCGTGGTGGTCACACTGCCGACGCTCAAGGGCTACCCGATCGCCGATTACGGCTACCAATTGGGGCGTCACTGGGGCATCGGCCAGAAGGGCAAGAACAACGGCGCCTTGTTGATCATCGATGCGGGCGAGAAACGCATGCGCATCGAGGTTGGCTATGGACTCGAAGGCACGCTCACGGATGCCCAGAGCTTCTTGATCATCCATGACGTCATCACGCCGTACTTCAAGAAGGGCGACTACGCCGGCGGCATCGTCGCCGGCACCGACGCGATCCTTGGCGTGCTCGGCGGTCATCAACAGGCGGCCCGGCAGCGCCAGATCCGTGACCGCTCCGGTACCGGGTTCCTGATGCTGCTCATCCTTTTCTTTGTCTTGTTGCCGCTGATCCGGGCGGTTTTCGGCCGCGGCGGGCGCGGAGGACCGGGTGGCGGCGGCGGCAGCGGACTCGGCTGGCTCGCGCTCGGCATGCTGAGCAGCGGACTCGGCGGCGGCTTCGGCGGTGGTGGCGGCGGATTTGGCGGTGGCTTCTCGGGTGGCGGCGGATCGTTTGGGGGCGGCGGCGCCTCCGGGGGTTGGTGAACCATGATCCGATTCTCGGCCGAGGACAAGGCGCGGATCACGGCGGCCATTCACGCCGCCGAGAAGAACACCAGCGGTGAGTTCGTGGCCGCGGTGGCGCGCGCGAGCGACCACTATGTGTTCATTCCGCTGTTCTGGTCGGCGGTCGTTGCGCTGCTGTTTC
Source organism: Steroidobacteraceae bacterium (assembly GCA_013044085.1). GTDB lineage: Bacteria > Pseudomonadota > Gammaproteobacteria > Steroidobacterales > Steroidobacteraceae > Bog-1198. The sequence goes on along the minus strand of JABEVI010000134.1, from coordinate 131 downwards.
CGGGCGCCTGGCTGCTCATCGGACTGCCGTTACGCTGGGTGCACGTCTACCAAATTCAATTGCTCCTGTTCATGGTGCTCGCGCTGTTGTTCTTGTTCGTGCCGGCGCTTCATCTGCGTCTCGTGCCCCGG
>JABEVI010000133.1 GCA_013044085.1 Steroidobacteraceae bacterium | reverse complement strand
TCGAGCAGCGCGCGCCTTCCGGTGAAGTGTCCCTTTTCGAAGTCCACGATCCGTTCGAGCCCGAGTTCGAGCGGCGAACGGGCGCGCCCGGCGCGAATCGTCCGTTCGGCGGAAAGGAAGTCGATGTTCGGGGCCACAAAGCCCGCTTCGATCCGCGCCATGTCGAGCGCCCGTGAGCCGATCGGTCGCAGCCCCCAGGTACGACCCGCCTCCATCAAGCGATCCCAGACGCACTCCGCCGATCCGGGATCCATCCACAGTTCGTAGCCGAGATCGCCGGTGAACCCGCTGCGCGAGATCATCAGCGGCACCCCCGGATCGAAGTGCCCGATCTGAAACGGCTTCAATCGACCGACGTCGGCCAAGCCGGCCGCCTTCAGAACTGCATAGGAGGTCGGTCCCTGCAGGGCGAGCGCCGCAATGCTCTCCGTCACCTCCTCGATGCACACCTCGAAACCGATCGCAGAGGCCGACAGCCAGTCGAGCTGGCGCATCGCCGTGCAGAGCCGGTACTCGGACTCCCCGAGCCGGAATAATGTCCCATCGTCGATCAGATGCCCCGCATCGTCGCACCAGGCGCAATAGGTCACACGCCCGGGCGCAAGCCGCGCGACGTCACGAGTGATCAGCCGGTTCAAGTAGTCGCCGGCATCGCGACCGGCTATCCGGTACTTGATCATGGGCGTCAGATCGTAGAGCGTCGCGGCATTGCGGATCGCGAAATATTCCTGTTCGACGGTCGTGAAGACGTCGACCGTCGTGTAGCCCGACCAGGCGACGAATGCATCAGCCTGGCTCAATTCCCGCGCTCGCGCGTGGAACGGCGTTTTCAGCAGCGGCTGCCGGAAATGCTCGTCCGGCGTCGGTCGCACGTCCATCTCAATGCGTCTCCTGGGTCACTTGCAGCGCGGCGTTGCGGCCGGCGGTCCCGATCACCCCGCCGCCCGGAGAACAGCCGGCACCACACAGGAACAAGCCGCTCAAAGGCGCGCGATACCGGCTCGCCCCCGGGACCGGGCGCAGGCAGTGAAACTGGTCCAGCGCAAGTTCGACATGGTGCCAATGACCGCCGGTGATTCGAAATTCGCGCTCAATGTCGGGTGGTGCGAGCAATTCTGTCGCCACGATCGACTCTCGCAACCCCGGCGCGTGACGTTCGAGCAAGCCGAGGGCGAGTTCCAGGAAGCGTGCGCGCCCCGATTCCCAGCCACCGGTCAGTGTGTAGGGCGCATATTGAACGATGGCGGACAGCACGTGCCGGCCGGGCGGCGCGAGGGATGCGTCGTTGATGGTCGGCACCGTGATTTCCATGGCCGGCGCAGCGGAGTATTCCCCGTACTTGGCGTGATCGTAGGCGCGCTCGATGTAGTGCATCGAGGGCGCGATCAACAGTCTTCCCCGCAGGCGCCGCGCATCCAGACCGGCGAATGCCGGTGCGCGATCGAGCGCGAGGTGCAGCTTGGCCGCCACACCCCGGGTTCGCAGCTGCGCGATACGCCGCACGAATCCCGCATCCAGGTGGCGCGCGCCGAGCAGACATAGGAGGGTGGTCTTCGGATCGGCGCTCGAAATGACCGCCCGTGCCGCGATCCGCTCGCCGCTCTGAAGTTCCACACCCGTGGCTCGATCGCCTTCGACCGTGATGCGCGCGACCGACGCGCCCGTGCGCACCTCGGCGCCCGCCGCACACGCGGTCGAGGCGAGCGCCTCGCACACCGCACCCATGCCGCCCTTCGGTTGCGCAAGACCCATCCCCCCGGCCGCGGCCTGCCCGGCAAGCCGGTAGAGCAGGGTAAACACGCTGCCCGGTGAGCGCGGTCCATAATGAGTGCCGAGAACCGCATCGAACGCGAGCGCGCCTTTCAAGGCCTCGGATTCGAAATGCTCCTGCAGCAGATCGAAAACGTTCATCGCGCCGATACGCAGCAACTCGCGCATGTCGCGCCGGCCCAGGAGCCGCAATCGCATGGCGAGTCGCAGCCACTCCAGGCGTTCCGACCAGCTTCTTCCCTGCAGACGGGGCGGTGTTCGCAGGAGTGCGGGCAGAATCGCGGCCGCCAACCGGCGCATGCGTGCATCGTAGGCCGCATGGGCGGCCGCCTCGATCGCGCCGCCGGCCGCGTCGATGACGAGCGCGGATGCGTCCTGCAGCAAGGCCGTGGTGGGCATCGACTCCGCCGCCATCGACAGGCCGTGCGCCTCGAGCCGCAACTCCGTGCGCAGCCTGAGCGGCATCGAGTGCAGCAGATGCGCGCCGGCGGAAACCCGGAACCCCGGCGCGAACTCGCGCGTCGCCGCGGCTCCGCCGATTCGTGCGCCCGCTTCGAGCACCAGCACCGATCGCCCCGCACGCGCCAGATAGGCCGCGCAGCTCAAGCCGTTGTGCCCCGCGCCGATCACGACGCAGTCGACCACCTTGGCCGGCGGCACCGTGCTCATGCGACCCCTCGGCGGCCGGTGTCGCGCAGCACCGCACGGGCGGCATTCGCGCCCGGCGCTCCCATGACGCCCCCGCCGGGGTGGGTGCTCGAGCCACACAGATACATCCCCGCAACGGGCGTTCGATATTGGGCGTAACCAGGGATCGGACGATTGAAGAGCAGTTGATCCATGGTCAGCTCGCCCTGAAAGATGTTGCCCTCGGTCAGCCCGACCTCGTTCTCGATGTCCCAGGGCGTGCGGATCTCGGCATGCAGGATCAGCTGCTTGAAGTCCGGACTTTGTCGCGCGATCGTCTCGATGACCGTGTCGCCGAAGGCCTTGCGCCGTGCATCGTTCCAGGGCCCCTCGGCGAGCGTATAAGGGCAATACTGCACGAACACCGACATGTAGTGCTTGCCGTTCGGGGCCATCGTTGGATCGATCTGCGAGGGGATCAACATGTCGATGTACGGCGCCCGCGACCAGCGCCCGCTCTTCCAATCGTCGTAGGCGCGCTCCATCATCTCAATCGTATCAGTGACGTGAAGGTCGCCGCGCAGACACGGCGACCCGGCCGGAATCGCCGGAAAGCTCGGCAGCCCGTCGAGGGCGATGTTCAACTTGCCGGAGGAACCGCGAATCTTGAAATTCCGCACCTGCCGGACGAATTCCTCCGGCAGCTCCGAAGGATCCATCGACTCGAGGAATGTGCGCCGCACGTCCATGTTCGACAGCACGAGACCCGCACGGATTTCCTCGCCGCTCGCGAGCGCAACGCCTTGTGTTCGCCCGGCACGCACGAGAATCTTCGCCACCGCAGCGTCGGTGCGGATCGAACCACCGCTTGCGCGGAGCGACGCGGCGAGCGCGTTGCTGACCGCACCCATGCCGCCACGGGCAAACCCCCAGGCCCCGACGGTGTCGTCGATATCGCCCATGTAATGGTGCAGCAGCACGTAAGCGGTGCCCGGTGAGCGTGGGCCGAGCGCCGTGCCGATGATCGAACTGCCCGCGAGGTGCGCCTTGACGATCTCGCTTTCAAAGTACTCATCGAGAAAATCCGCGGCGCTCATCGTCCAGAACCGCAGCGTATCGTACATTCCGGACTCACCCAGTCCGTGGAACCGGCGCGCGAGATGCAGCATCTCGCCGAGGTCGCGGGGTTTGAACGAGGTCGGATCGGGGGGGTCGCGCAGCAACAGTGGCTTGATGAACTTGCACTGCCGGATGACGTCGCGCGAATATCGCTCGTAGGCCTCCGCATCGCGCTTCGAGTGCCGGGATATTTCCCGGCGCAGGGCGTCGTGGTTGTCGTAGAGCGCGAGGTGTCCGCCGTCGCGCATCATCGTGCAGCCGCCTTCGTAGGGGATGATCTGCAGCCCGAATTTCGGCAGCTCGAGGCTGCGCATGATCTCCGGACGCAGCAGGCTGCAGACGTAGGAACAGTTCGAGTACGTGAACTCGCCGTACAGCCGGCGGCTGACGGCGGCGCCGCCCACGTAAGCATTGCGCTCCAGAACCAGCACGTCCAATCCGGCGCGCGCCAGATAGCAGGCGGCGACGAGCCCGTTGTGCCCAGCCCCGACCACGATCGCGTCGTGCTCGCGCTGTTGCGCCGCGCGTGTGTTCAAGCCATCACTTTGCGGGCGGCGTGGTTCGACTCCAGGGTCGCATCCACGGCGGTGGCGAACGCACGCAGCGTATCGGCCAGGCAGGACGCATCATGCGCGGCGCTGATGAACCAGGGCTCACGCGAATCCGGCTCGCAAAGCACGCCATGGTCGTGCAGCACCTTCGCCATCGCGTCATAGAAAGTGTAATCGCTGCCCTTCCAGTCGCGATAGTTGCGCGGTGGCTCATTGGCGAAATACAACCCACTCATCGACGGATGACCGACGAAACTGTGGGCGATGCCTCGCGCCGCCAGGATGTCGTGCATTCCGGCGCGCAACCGGGTGCCGTAATCGGCGATGCGCTCGAGCGCGTCGGTCTCGTCGAGGATCTGCAAGGTGCGCTCCGCCGCCGCGAGCGACACCGAGTGCGCCGTGTAAGTGCCGCCGTGGGCGACACCGCGCCCCAGCTTGCGCATGATGGCTTCACGTCCGGCGAGCACCGAGATTGGATAACCGTTGCCGAGCGCCTTCGCGAACGTGCACAGATCGGCATCGACACCGTAGAGTTCCTGTACTCCGCCACGGGCGACGCGAAAGCCGGTCTTCACTTCGTCGATCAGCAGGACGATTCCGTAGCGGTCGCAGAGCGCGCGCGCCGCCCGCAGGTACGAAGGTTCCGCGGCGATTCCCAGGCAATTGCCCATGATCGGTTCGATCAGCAGGCAGGCGATCCGGTCCGCATGGCGCTTGAACACGTCCTCCAGTTGGTTGACGTCGTTGGCCTGAACGAAGTGCGCATAGCCGCGCGTGCCGAGCGGTACGCCCTGGCTGTAAGGGAGCACTTCGGGATCGCCGATCTGCGACCATTTGTCCATCGGCGTGAACCACATCGCCGCATCGAAGAGGCCGTGGTAGCCACCCTCGAGGATCACGTAGTCGTCCCGTCCCGTGAAGGCCCGGGCAAGACGCAGTCCCGCCATGACCGCCTCGGTGCCGGAATTGGAGTAGCGCACGAGTTCGGCGGCGGGCACCATCTTCGCGATGCGCTCTGCGACGGCGAGTTCCCGTTCGGTCGACAACGCGAACACGCCGCCGACCTCCATTCCCTCGCGGGCGGCCGCATCGACGCGCGAATCCGCGTAGCCGAGGATCCCCGGGCCGTAGCCCATCCGATAATCCACATAGCTGTTGTCGTCGAGATCGACGATGCGGGCGCCACGGCCGCGCTTGACGTAGATCGTGCGCTCGTCGCCCCAGTAGCGGAAGTTGGAGGCGACCCCCAGCGGCAGTCGCTTCACGGCGCGCTGGAAGTGCGCATTGCTCTTGCTCAGGTTTCTGGCCATCGCCCTTCCTCCTCCTGTCCGATTTGCGCCAGATACTATACGGTTATATAGCACGAAGCCAGTTCCGCCTCCCTGGGCTCGCTCAATCTCCCCGCGGAAACCAGTTTTTTACTCATTTTTCACGTATTTCTCGGCAATTGTTGCCAACGGACACGGCCTCGTCGTAAATTACATATCCATATAACTGACCGCCACGGAGAAGCACCATGAGAGCGACGCCGACCACCGCAGCGCACGCGTTGCCGGCGTGGGTGTATTCGAACCCCGTGCTTACCCGGCTGGAACTCGATCGCGTG
>JABEVI010000132.1 GCA_013044085.1 Steroidobacteraceae bacterium | reverse complement strand
CGCCGGCTCGCCGGCGGTGGCGAGCAGCGCCATGGCGGCGATCAAACCGATGCCGACCGCAAACTTCATGGCCTAGGTCCGTTGTGCGGACCCCGCCGGAGGCCGCCTTGATCATTGAGCCTTGCGGCCCGTACGGCTACAACGCGGCGTTGTCGGACTCTCCGGTGCGAATCCTCACCACGCGATGCAACTCGGTGACGAAAATCTTGCCGTCGCCAACCTTGCCGGTCTTCGCGGCGCCGACGATCGCCTCCATCACCTGATCGAGCAGCTCGTTCTGCACCGCGACCTCGATTCGCGTCTTTGGCACAAAATCGACGACATACTCCGCACCCCGATAAAGTTCGGTGTGACCCCTCTGGCGTCCAAACCCCTTCACTTCGGTCACCGTCATCCCGGATACACCGATCTCCGACAGCGCCGCGCGCACGTCGTCGAGCTTGAAAGGTTTGATGATGGCCGTGATCAATTTCATCCCATTCTCCGAGACTTGGCGTTGGTTCGACTGACGAATACTATTACTATTCTACGGGAGATGAGCAAAACCTATCTAATCATCGGTGGCGGCCAGGCGGGTGCGCAGGCCGTGGACACGCTGCGCCGCGAGGGGTTCGACGGCCGGCTGGTGCTCGCCGGCGAAGAATGCGAATTGCCCTATCAGCGCCCGCCGCTGTCCAAGAAGTACCTTTCCGGCGAGATGGCCGAGGACCGGCTACCGTTCCGCCAGCGCGCCTTCTACGATGATCATCGCGTCGAACTGCTGCTCGGCGCACGGGCGGTGCGGCTCGATCCGGGCGCCCGCAGGGTCTGGTTTGCCGACGGCACGGGCATGAACTACGACCGTGCCCTGCTCTGCCTCGGCGCCACGGCACGCCGGCTCGACTGTGCCGGGGCGGGCCTCGAGGGCGTGCATTACCTGCGCAACCTGCGCGATGCGTCCTCACTGCGTGCCGAGCTTCGAGCCGGCGCGAGAGCGGTGATCATCGGTGGGGGTTACATCGGCCTCGAGATCGCCGCGACCTGCCGCCGCCTGGGGCTCGAAGCGACCGTACTGGAGATGACCGGACGGATCCTGAACCGCGTGGTCGCACCGGCCGTCTCGGAATTCTTCACCCGGGCGCATCGCGAACGGGGCGTGCAGGTCGTCTGCAACACGCGGGTCGTCGCGCTCGAGGGCGGCACCCGGGTCGAACGGGTGAAATGCGCCGATGGGGCCGGATTCGAGGCAGACCTGGTGATCGTCGGGGTCGGCGCACTGCCGGCCACGGAACTTGCCGCCAGCGCCTCCCTGCCGCTCGACAACGGCATCATCGTCGACGAGCACTGTCGCAGCGCCGATCCGTCGATCTTCGCGGCCGGCGACTGTACGAATCACCCCTCGCTTCGTTATGGCACACGCGTGCGCCTCGAGTCGGTCGACAACGCCTTCGAACAGGCAAAGACCGCGGCACTCAACATGCTCGACAGGAACGCCGTGCACGATCGCGTGCCCTGGTTCTGGTCGGACCAGTACGAGCACAAGCTCCTTATCGTCGGTCTGTCGGCCGCCCACGACGAGTGCGTGATCCGCGCCGATCCGCTCGGCGCCGGCTTCAGCGTGTTGTACTTCAAGAATAGCGAGCTGATCGCGCTCGAGGCCGTCGATGACTCGAAAGATTACATGGCCGCGCGCAAGCTGATCGCCGGGCGCAACCGTCTGGATCCACGAAAGGCGCAAGACTGGAGCCGGGACCTGAAGGACGCGCTGTAGGCTCCGATCGCGCGTTAACGCCGCGCTCGGCTCACTCGCAAACGATCAGCAGATCCTTCGTGTCGACCTGCTGACCGGGCCTGACCAGAACCTCTTTGACGGTGCCATCACGTTCGGCGCGCACGGTGGTCTCCATCTTCATCGCCTCCAGCGTCACGATCACCTCACCGCGCCGGATCGTCTGCCCGGCATGCACGGGCACCGTGGCGACGGTGCCGGGCATCGGCGCACCGACGTGCGCCGGATTCTCCGCATCCGCCTTGCGCTGCGGCGCCTTCGAGGCCACTTGGCTGCGGTCGGCCACGCGGATCGGGCGCGGTTGGCCGTTCAGTTCGAAGAACACCGTCCGCGTCCCATCCTCATGCGGATCGCTGCTCGTCACGTAACGCACGATCAGGGTTTTGCCGCGCTCCAGGTCGATGTTGATCTCCTGACCCGGATGCATCCCGTAGAAGAACACCGCGGTCGGCAGCATGTCGACGTCGCCATAGCGCGCGTGGTCCGCCGCGAAATCGATGAATACCTTCGGATACATGAGGTACGAGGCGAGTTCCTCGTCCGTGATCGCACGGCCCACCTTCAACTGTGCCGAGGCTCGCTCGGCCTCCAAGTCCGCCGGCTTCAGCAGTTCGCCCGGGCGTACGCTCACTGCCTCGCCTCCCTTCAGCACTTTGCGCTGCAATGCGGGCGGAAAACCGCCGAGAGGCTGGCCGAGGTCACCGCGAAACAGCTGCACGACCGACTCAGGGAACGCGATTTCGGTGTCTGCATCGAGCACCGTGGCGCAATCCAGGCCGCTCGTGACCATCATGATCGCCATGTCGCCGACGACCTTCGAGGTCGGTGTCACCTTGACGATGTCGCCGAACAGATCGTTCACCTGCGCGTAAGCCTGTGCCACGTCGTGCCAACGATGATCCTCGATGCCGAGCGAACGGGCCTGCTCGCGCAAATTGGTGTATTGACCGCCCGGCATGCCGTGCACGTAGACTTCGGAAGCGCCGGCACGGATATCGCTCTCGAACGCCGCATAACCGCACCGCACCTGTTCCCAATAGCCTGAGATGAGTCGCAGCTTGATTGGATCGATGCCGGTGTCGCGGGGTCCATGACGCAGTGACTCGACGATCGAGCCGAGATTAGGCTGCGAGGTCAGGCCGGAAAGGGCGTCGATGGCGCCATCGACCGCATCGGCCCCGGCATCGATGGCCGCGAGCACGCTCGCCGCCGCGATACCGCTGGTGTCGTGGGTGTGAAAGTGGACCGGCAGCCCGATTTCCTCCTTCAGAGCCTTCACCAAGGTGGCGGCCGCACGCGGCTGGCAAAGCCCCGCCATGTCTTTGATGCCGATCACGTGCGCGCCCATAGCCCGCAAATCACGGGCGATACGCAGGTAGTACCGAAGATCGTATTTCAGCTCCCGTGGGTCGGAGAGATTGCCGGTGTAGCAAATCGCGGCCTCGCAGAGCCTGCCGGTGCGTCGCACCGCCTCGATGGCCACCCGCATGTTCTCGGTCCAGTTAAGGCAGTCGAACACCCGGAAGAGGTCGATGCCGGCGTGCGCCGCCCGCTCGACGAAATAACGCACGACGTTATCCGGGTAATTGGTGTAGCCAACCGCGTTTGCAGAGCGCAACAGCATCTGCAACAACACATTCGGCATCCGCGTGCGAAACTCGGCGAGCCGCGCCCACGGATCCTCCCGCAGGAAGCGCATTGCAACGTCGAACGTCGCTCCGCCCCAGCACTCGACCGAGAACAGCTCCGGCACCAGGGCCGCGTAAAATGGAGCGATGGCGGCCATGTCGTGCGTGCGAAAGCGCGTTGCGAGCAGCGATTGATGCGCATCGCGCATGCTCGTGTCGGTTATCAGCACACGCTTCTCGCCGAGCATCCAGTCGGCAAACCGCTCGGGTCCGAGCTCGTCGAGCTTCTGTTTCGTACCTGGCGCAGGCGCCGGCAGCGCGATCCGTGGCAAGCGGGGATATACCGGCTGCTTCGGCCTGTTCCGACCCTTGACCTCCGGGTTGCCATTGACGATGACATCGCCAATGAAGCTCAACAGCCGGGTTGCACGGTCACGCTTGCGCGGAATCCGAAACAGCTCCGGCGTCTCATCGATGAACTTGGTCGTGTAATCGGAGCTTGCGAAGCGCGGCTGGGTTATCAGCTGATCGAGGAAACGCAGATTCGTGACGACTCCCCGGATCCGGAATTCCCAGAGCGCCCGGTGCATCCGCGCTATCGTTTCCTCCGCGGTCGGCGACCAGGCCGTGACCTTGACGAGCAGCGAATCGTAGTAGCGGGTGATGATCGCACCGGCATACGCGGTTCCGGCGTCGAGTCGTATACCGAACCCGGCCGGACTGCGGTAGGCGGTGAGACGCCCGTAATCAGGCACGAAATTGTTCTCTGCATCCTCGGTCGTGACACGGCACTGCATGGCGTGCCCGGTCACACGGATCTGCTCCTGGGAGGGAACACCGCTCTCGGGACTGCCGATGCACGCACCGGCCGCGATCCGTAGCTGCGCCTTGACGAGGTCGATGCCGGTGATGCATTCCGTCACGGTGTGCTCGACCTGGATGCGCGGATTTACCTCGATGAAGTAGAAGTTGCCGGTGTCGGCATCCTGCAGAAATTCGACGGTACCGGCGGCGCGATAGGCGACCGCGCGCCCGATGCGAAGCGCGGCCTCGCACAGATGTGCACGCTGCGAGTCGGTGAGAAAAGCGGCGGGCGCCCTCTCCACAACCTTCTGATTCCGACGCTGAACCGTGCAATCCCTTTCATACAGATGCACTAGGTTGCCGTGGCAGTCGCCGAGAATTTGCACTTCCACGTGCCGGGCGCGGCGTATCAACTTCTCCAGATAAACTTCGTCCTTGCCGAAGGCGGCCTTTGCCTCCCGGCGCGCCGCGGCGACCGCCTCGATCAGTTCATCCGGCGACTCGACGATGCGCATGCCGCGCCCGCCGCCACCCCAGCTCGCCTTGAGCATGACAGGGAAGCCGACGGCGTCGGCCATCTGCAGAATCTGCCGCCCATCCTGCGGCAGCGGAGGGCTCGCAGGCATCACCGCCACGCCCGCGCTGACGGCGAGATGACGCGCCTCGACCTTGTTGCCGAGCCGGCGCATCGTCTCCGGCAACGGTCCGACGAAGACGATCCCGGCGGCCGAACAGGCTTCCGCGAACTCCGGGCTCTCCGAGAGGAAGCCGTAGCCCGGATGCACCGCGTCGGCGCCCGCCTCGCGGGCAATGCGGATGATGTCTTCGATGTCCAGATAGGCGTCCACCGGCGCCTTGCCATCACCGACCAGATAACTCTCATCGGCCTTGGTTCGATGCAGGGAGAACCGGTCCTCCCGCGAATGGATCGCGATCGTGCGGATGCCGAGTTCGGAGGCGGCCCGCATGACGCGAATCGCAATTTCACCGCGGTTCGCGATCAGCAGGCGGCGTATCGCCGCGGCTTGTGTCGGTGGCTTCATGGGGGAATGATGATAGCCTTAGGTGTCGCCACCGACCAGGCAAAATGGGAGCCGCCGTGTTTGGATTGGCCGTTCATGGAGGTGCCGGCACGCTGCCGCGCGCGCAGCTCGATCCTGACCGGGAACGCGCTTATCGCGCCGGACTCGCCGATGCTCTGCAAGCGGGCGGCGAGATACTCGCGCGCAACGGCTCGAGCCTGGACGCAGTGACCCGTGCGGTCGTCGTCCTGGAAGACAACCCGCTGTTCAACGCCGGCCGGGGCGCGGTGCTGACCCTCGATGGCCACCATGAACTGGACGCCGCGATCATGGAGGGATCGAAGCTCAGGGCGGGCGCGGTGTGCGGCTTGCACCACATCAGAAATCCGGTCGAGCTCGCACGCACCGTAATGGAGCATTCCGACTACGTGATGCTGCACGGCGCCGGTGCCGAGGAATTCGCCCTGCAGCAGGGATTCTCGCTGGTGGCGAACGAGTATTTCCGCACCGAGGAACGCTGGCGGCAACTCGAACGGCTGCGCCGCGGCGACCCGCAGCTCTCACCATTGACTATCTCGCACGTCGGCACCGTGGGTGCCGTCGCGCTCGACACCAAGGGAGGACTCGCCGCGGCAACGTCGACCGGCGGCATGACCGCGAAGCGCTACAGCCGCATCGGCGACTCGCCGATCATCGGCGCCGGCACCTATGCGGACGACCGCTGCGGCGCGGTCTCGGCGACCGGGCATGGCGAGATTTTCATTCGCGCGGCGGTCGCGCACGACATCTGCGCCAGGGTGCGCTTCACGGCATGCAGTCTCGAACAAGCGGTGCGCGACGTCGTCTACGGAGAACTCGTCGCGTTGCGGGGGGAAGGCGGGGTCATCGCGATCGACCGGCACGGACACATCGCCATGGAATTCAATTCCGAGGGCATGTTTCGCGGCAGCCTGACCGCGGGCGGTGAGCCGCGGACGTCGATCTACGGAGACCCTTAGACGGCGCTCAACCGGCGCACTCAGCCGGTCTGTTGTCCGCGGCGCTTCTCGAAGCGCCCAGTCTGCAGATTGTGGTATTCGGCTTCCATGACGACGACCCGGTTGCGGCCCTGCCCCTTCGCACCATACAGCGCCTCATCGGCGAGCTGTATCAAGCCCTCCGGGGTGCGATTGGCCTGCGGCAGGATATAGGCGGCGCCGATGCTCACGGTCAGCCGACTCGCGACCGGGGAAGCCTCGTGCAGGATGTTCAGCTCCGCGATCGAGCGCTGGATGCGCGTCAACACCTCGGCGACATACTCGCGACTCGCCTCGTAAAGAACGATTGCGAACTCTTCGCCGCCGTAACGCGCGACGAAGTCGAGCGGGCGACGCGCACATTGACCCAGACTGGAGGCGACCGCACGCAGACATTCGTCGCCGGCCTGGTGTCCGTAGCGGTCGTTGTACTCTTTGAAGCAGTCGATATCGATGAGCAGCACCGCGACCCGCAGCTGGTCGCGCACGGCCTGCTGCCAGACGCGCTGGATGTGTTGGTCGAACATCCGCCGGTTCTGGATGCCGGTCAGCCCGTCGCGGGCGACCAGTTCGCGCAGCAGCCCCGCCTCGAGAAAGCGCCCGCGACTGGTCTTCTCGTGCACGTAGAGCACCGATGCGCCGATCAAATTCGCCATGAGCAACGTGAGCGCATCGTAGCTGAAGCCGGGGTTCGGCAGCTGCATCGCCGTGCCGATCGCGAGATAGGCGAACAGCACGAACAGGTTGACCGCGAGTGCATAGTAGAAACTCAGCCCGGCGAGGAAATAGACGTACATCGCGGTGATGATCATGCTCGGGAACGGGAACGTCGAGCCGCCTCGTGCGGCGAGAACCTGGATGATCACCTGGCCGAGGCCACAGAGGCTGAACGCCATGATCGCGAGCGGCGCGAGCAAAGTTTGCCGCCGCGGGGAGAAGCTCACCGCCAGCACGAGCGCGAGCAGCGGCACGATGAAGGTGATGTCGATGAGCGCGGGAATTCGCCCCAGGTTGCGGCCGAGAACGAGCGCGTCCATCGCCGAGAAGGCGATCGTAATCAAGACCGCGAGCAGCAGATTCGCACGGATGTAACCCAAGGACTCCTCGAGTCGTGCGTGACAAAACTCCCCCTCCAGTTGCGGATGGAACACGAGCCGGTGGAAGCCCGCCTTCAGCTGACGCGCATGAGGCAGATCCGGCAGGTCTTCAGATAGCCCGGGCGAGAAGTTCATGCGGGCCATTTAAGATTCGGCCACCGGGGTATTCCAGGGAATGGCACACAGGTTTCCGCATGCGCGCCGCGGAATATGCGCAAAACGTGAAGGCCGCCACGAAACGGACGGCCGCTGCCCCGCGGTGCGGCACTGGACAGCCCGGCATTATGACAAATGCGGGGCTGCCGAAAATCGATCCTATCCGGCCAGATACCGCGCGAGGTACGCGGCAAAATCTTCCTTGTCGCCGGCCTCGATGCGGCGCTGCTCGAGTCGCGATTCATCCGCAGCGGCGGCAAATTCGGCCAGACGCCTCTCATCCGGGGGATAGAGCCCGAGAAAATAGTCCTTGTGCACGCCCGAAATGCGCAGCGCGAACTGGAAGAAGGTTTCGCCGCTCTCGCGCATCTCGGCGAGCAGCTGCGCCGAGGGGGTGCAGGCAGCATCCTCGATCTTCGCGCGCTGCGATTCGAGCGCCGCTCGATAAGGCCGGCCCGGCTCGTCATGGTCGAGCAACTCGCACACGCCTTGCATGTCCTCGAGCAACTCCCGCCCCCAGTCGACCAGTGGTCGCTCGCGTCCCTCGCAGCGCAGCGCGAGCCCCGGAAGCCGGCCGCGGCGGGCGACGGTCACGTGGTTTTGATCGAGGCTCTGTTGTTCCTCGCGACCGATCGGCGCGCTGTCGCGCAACAGGCATAAAGCCAAAAACGCCTCGAGAAAGCGCAGCTTCTCCTGGCTGACACCGACCGGATCGAAGACACTGACGTCGAGCGCACGCACCTCGAGATACTCGACGCCACCGCGCTCGAGCGCTTTGGTCGGTCGCTCGCCGGAGCGCGCGACGCGTTTCGGCCGGATGAAGCTGTAATACTCGTTTCCGACCTGCAATATGTTCGCGCTCAGCTGCCGGTACTCGCCGTCGACGCGTACACCGAACTGTTCATAGGGCGCAAACGGCGTCTGGATCGCCTGATTAAGGTCGCGAGCGTAGTCCTGCAAGGAATTGACCGAGACGCTCACGGTCGCCTGGTTCTTGTTGCGATAGCCGATGTCGCTCATTCGCAGCGAGGTTGCGTACGGCTCGTAGAGGGTGTCCGCGTCGAGAATCTGCAGGTCGTGGGCGCGACCGGCGAAGAAACCCTTTGAAACCGCCGGCGAGGTCCCGAACAGGTACAATACCAGCCAGCCAAAACGCCGATAGTTGCGCAGCGCGGCGAAATACCGCTCGGAGGCGAAATCCTGGCCTCGCGTTCGCGACTGGTCGACAGCTTCGAGCGTTGCCCACAATTGCGGCGGAAACGAATAGTTGAAATGCACGCCCGAGATCGCCTGCATCATGCGCCCATACCGCATTCCCAGGCCGTGGCGGTAGACGGATTTGAGCCGGCCTATGTTCGAGGAGCCATAGCGGGCGATCGGAATTTCCTCGTCGCCGCCGATCGCGCAAGGCATGCTCGTCGCCCACAGCAGTTCCTCGCCGAGGTGCCGGTAGACAAACTGGTGCAGATCGCACAGATATTGCAGCAGCTCCCAGCTCTGGCCGAACGGCGGCGTCACCAATTCGATCAGCGCCTCCGAGAAGTCCGTCGTGATCTGCGGGTTCGTCAACGCCGCACCGAGCCCGGGTGGATGCGGCGTTTGCTCGAGCCGCCCGTCCGGCGTCACCCGCAAGGATTCCTTCTCGACACCCTTGCGGCCGCCGCGCAGCACTCCGCGCTCGCCGGAATTGACGAGTCCCGCGAGACGACGCTCGAACCGTTGGTCAATGACTTTGCGCATCGGGAGGCTAGGATACCGAAGCGCGGCGCATTTTTCTCCGCGCCGCGCGCGCGGCGGGCGGATCGGCCGCCTCGGCGCGCCTGCGCAGCGCGCGCAACATCGCCGGCAAGTCGCGGCGCAGTTGCGCACGCACGATCCAGCCGGGGATCCAGAATGCCGGCACAACCTCGAACCGATAGCGGGCCACGGTCGCGGCACCGTCGCGGCGCAGGACCCAGGAGCCCCGCAGCACCGAAAAATCGCCCGCGATCTGGTGGAAGGCGATCCGCGACGGCGGTCGGTAGCTGGCCTTGACCACGTAGCTGACACGCGGCAAATACCACGAGTAGTCGACGACCTGGCGGATCTGCTGCCAGGAGCGGTTCGCGGCCGCCTTGCGCACCTCGCAAACACGCAACCCGGGGACGATCTGCAGCGCATCCGCACAACTCGTGAGCAGGCGCCAGAGCACCGCGCGATCCGCACGCACACGGATCGTCGCAATGGCCGAGGCTCCGCGCCCCGCCTGCACGGGGCTCACCACGACGGCCATCGCCGGGCGGCGCGCCATCGGTATTGCGGCCGCGGTTCGCGCTGTCAACATCTGCGTGGCAAGCGCCAGGCAAGGAATCCAGTAAATTGCACGCACGCCGCATTCTGACCGGTCCGGCCCCGTGGCGTTCGCCGATCGTATCGGTGAGCTGCGAACAACCCCGCGCCCGGCCGCCTGGCGGATGGATTTTCCTCCCGAAGCGCGCTTACCGGCGCTCGCGAAGAGCCCATAATCGGACCCGCAGGTCCTTGGGGCTGAGGGGTGCTGTATGTTGATCGGAAAAAGCGTTCGGCGCGTCGCCATCCTCGGCGGCGTTCGCATCCCGTTCGCCCGCGGCAATGGCGCGTACGCGCAGGCCGGAAACCAGGAAATGCTG
>JABEVI010000021.1 GCA_013044085.1 Steroidobacteraceae bacterium | reverse complement strand
GCGGCGCGCGCCGCCGGTGTCGAGCGCGTCGTGCACACCAGCAGCGTGGCGACCATCGGCATTCCGGCCGACGGCACCCCGGGTGACGAGCGCACACCGGTGTCGATCGCGGCGATGATCGGCCATTACAAACGCAGCAAATTTCTGGCCGAACAAGTGGCCCGGGAATTCGCACGCGGCGGGCTGCCGGTGGTGATCGTCAACCCATCGACACCGATCGGGCCGGGAGACATCAAACCGACACCGACCGGACAGATCGTGCTCGACGCCGCAAACGGCCGCATCCCCGCCTACGTCGACACGGGATTGAACATCGTGCATGTCGATGATGTGGCCGAGGGCCATCTGGCGGCCTGCGAACGCGGCCGGCCCGGCGAGTGCTACATCCTCGGCGGCGAAAACCTGAGTCTCCAGGAGATTCTCGCCACGATCGCCGTGCTCGTCGGACGCCGGCCGCCGACCATCCGGCTGCCCTATGCGGTGGTGTTGCCGATCGCCTGCGCTGCGGACGCGCTCGCGGCGCTCACCGGACACACGGGCCGGATCACGCTCGAAGGAGTGCGCATGTCGCGCAAGCGCATGCATTTCTCGAGCGACAAGGCGGCGCGCGAGCTTGGCTACCGATGGCGGCCGCCGATCGAGGCCTTTCGCGACGCGGTCGCCTGGTTCGAGGCGCAAGGCGCGCTGCGCCAGGCCGCGTCTGGGCGCTAACGACTAGCGCCGACCGGCGAAACCGCGGCGTCCCTCGATCCACTGCCAGGCGATCAACACCGGCACACCGAAGAGAATTTCCCGCATGCGCTTCGCGAGCGACAACGCGAGCGCCATGTCAGGCGCCAAGCCGAGCACCCGCCCGAACTCGACGAGGCTCACCTCCTGCACGCCGATCCCGGCGGGCACCAGGAAGATGAAACTGCGCACCGCCTGCGTCAGACTCTCCAATGCGAGGGCTTCGGCGATACCCACCGGCGCACCCAGCCAGCGCAGAGCGAACCAGGTCTCGGCGGATCCGGCGATCAGGCCGCCGAGCTGCCAGAGGAGCGCGCGCACGAGCAGCGGATGCGCGCGGCTAAGACTGCGCACCGCCTCATCGATGTCCGCCGAGCCTGCCCCCGCCAGCGCCGGGTGGGTCAAACCGCCGAGCATGCGCGCGCCGATGCGCTGCAGCGGGCCGAACACGGCGCCGTAGCGCAGCAGCGCGATGAGCAGCACGATCACCGGCAGGCTCACCGCGAGCCCGACCGCCAAATTCACGGTGAGCGGCACCGCGCCGCTCGAATAAAGGATGCAGACGACGCCGATGACCACGAACAGGTACTGGCTCACGAGCGTCATCAAGATTTCCACGACCACGCTCGCCGCCGCCCGCGCCTTGTCGACGCCGGTGCGCGCGAGCAGCCCGACACCGACGAACTCCCCGCCGACGCTCGCAACCGGCAACAGCCGGTTGATGGCATCACGGATACAGGCGATCCAGAACAGACGCAGAAAAGGCGAATCGCCGGCGAGCAACGCGCTCCAGCCCATTGCATCGAGCGCGATGGGCAGCGTGCGCAGGGGCACGAGCCACAGCAGCAGCCAGCTCGCCCGCCCAAGCAAATCGAGGATCTGCGCGGCTCCGCCGTGCAGGATCAGCGCGATCATCACGCCGACGCCGACGAGCAATCCGGTGCGGATGGCGAGCTTCAATCCGGCTCCCGTGCGCGCGCCTCGATCAGGTCCTGAAAGCCGCCCGTCGCGACACCCGCGGCGCCGATCGCGGCACGCACCCGCGGACTCAAGAGCGCCTTGAATTCATCCTGGTGGCGATATCCGGGCATCGATGCGGACACCGGTTGCGCGCCGGCGGCCGGATGCGCGTATATCTCCGTCGCACCGGGCGGCAGCCTCGCGAGCACCTCGAGAAGCGTCGCCTCGTCCATTGCGCCACTGCGGGCGATGCCGAAGATCCGGTCATTGTGGACGATGCCGGCGGCGCGCAGCCGTCGCTTCATCAGTGCAAGCCACGGCGTCAACGCCAGCGCGCCCGCGGGCGCGCCGAACCGCGAGCCGCCGCGGGTCGAGAACCACAGAGGCTCGTGCGGCACGCGCACGGCCTTCACGCCAAACTCCGCGCCGATCCGCAACATCATCCCCAGCAGGGTCGGGTGCAGGTGAAAATGCTTGTGGGCATTGACGTGATCGAGGGGCAGTCCGGTGGCCCGGAAGGCGCTGAATTGAGCGCGAATCTCCGCGTCGAGCTGCCGGCGCACCCGCGGCAGGGCGAAGTAGCGCAGGCCGTTGACGAACATGCGCTCGTCGAATCGACCATCGGCGCCGACCAGCGCCGGAATCCTCCGCGGTTCGAGCAGCGCCGCGCCATCGGCGAGCACCACATGCAACCCGACCCGCAGGCTCGGCAGCCGCCGTGCCCGCGCCACCGCATCCGCCGCGGCTGGCGCGGCGATCATCAGGCTGGCGGCGCTCAGCACGCCGTCACGGTGCGCGGTCTGCACCGCCTCGTTGACCGCTTCGTGAAGACCGAAGTCGTCGGCGGTCACGATCAGGAATTTGCGCATGTCTCGTCGATACCGCTGCCCCCCCCGGGGGGGCACACCGCACGCGGCGCTGCGGGGCGCGCCCTCCTAGGCCGCGCGCGCCCGCAGGAAGCGGTAGAACTCCACGCCCTCGCGCAACCGCCGCTTGGTCAGATCCCAGCTCGTCAGCATCTCGCCGGTCAGCTCGGCGATCTTGCGCGGCCGGAAATAGAACCGCTTGTAGAACGTCTCCACCGCGCCATGGATCTGCCCGGCGTCCAGGTTCGGATACGACAGCGGTGCAAGCTGCACGCCTTCGCTGTTGACGAGGTTCAGCCCGGCATTTTCCTGCAGCCAGCCGTTCGCGACGGCCTGTGCGTAGAGCTCGGTTCCGGGGTACGGCGCCGCGAGCGACACCTGGATCGTGTGTGGATTGATCTCCACCGCATAGTCGATGGTCTCGCGGATCGTCTCCATCGTCTCCCCGGGCAGGCCGAGGATGAACGTGCCGTGAATCGCGATGCCGAGCTTGCGGCAGTCGCGCGTGAACCGGCGCGCAATGTCGGTGCGCAGGCCCTTGCGGATATTGTGCAGGATCTGGTCGTTGCCCGACTCGTAGCCGACGAGCAGCAGGCGCAGGCCGTTGTCCTTCAAGATGCGCAGCGTCTCATACGGCACGTTGGCCTTCGCGTTGCAGGACCAGGTCACGCCGAGCTTTCCGAGGCCGCGGGCGATCTCCTCGGCGCGCGGCCGGAAATCCGTGAACGTGTCGTCGTCGAAGAATATCTCCTTGACCTCCGGCATGTTCTCCTTGATCCAACGCACCTCGTCGACGACGTTCTGCGGACTGCGAACACGATACTTGTGGCCGCCGACCGTCTGCGGCCAGAGGCAGAATGTGCACTTCGAGCGGCAGCCGCGCCCGGTGTATATCGACACGTAGGGGTGTTGGAGGTAGCCGATGAAGTAATTCGGGATCTTCAGGTCCCGCTTGTAAACCGGCGAGACCCAAGGCAGCGCGTCCATGTCGGTGATCAAGGCCCGTTCCGCATTGTGGCGGATGCTGCCGTCGGCCGCGCGGTAACTGATGCCGACGACCTCTTCGAGGGGCCGTCCCTCCGCGACCTCCTTGCAGGTGTAGTCGAACTCCTCGCGCGCCACGAAATCGATCGCCGAGGAGGCGGCGAGCGAGCCTTCGGGGTCGACCGCCACCTTGGCGCCGACCATGCCGATCAGCAGACGCGGATTTTTCTCCTTCAGCAATTCGGCGACCTTCGCATCCTTCGGGAAGGACGGCGAACTCGTGTGCATGATCACGAGATCGTAGTCGTTCGCGAGCGGCAACACCGCGTCCATGCCGAGTCCATCGGCGGGCGCATCGAGCAGTCGGCTGCCGGGAACCATCGCCGCCGGCTGCGCGAGCCAGGTCGGATACCAGAAGGAGCGCACTTCGCGCTTTGCCTGATAACGCGCGCCGGCGCCGCCGTCGAAGCCGTCGAATGAAGGAGGGTGCAGAAACAGTGTTCTCATCGAGTCGGATCCTCAGTATCGCTGGGCGGCACCATCGCCGGTCAACAGATAACGGTCGTCGCGCCAATGCACGTCGTGCGTGGCGAAACCCCAGCACCAAAGGGCAAGGCTCAGCGTATCGCCGAGCGGCAACACGAGCCAGGCCCAAGGAGGCACAGCACGCCCGCGCACCCGCCAATGTAGCACGAGACGGGCCATCACGGCGATGCCCGTACAGGCCAGCGCCGGGGATGCGCCGGCTGCCGCCAAGGTGGCCAATAGCGCGACCGGGACCCCGAAGGTCACGGCCGAGAGCGCATAGCCCGCGGGGCGAACCGCACGGATGGTCCGCAGCCAGCGCAACTCGTGCCGCAGCAAATCCCGCCAACTGCGCTCCTCCACCACCGTTTCGACCTCGAGACTCGAGAGCACCGTGCGCAGACCGCGCCGGCGGGTCAGCTCGCCGAGTTGGTAGTCGTCCGCCAATTGGTCGGCGATCGCCTCGAAGCCGCCGATCGCGACAAGCGCCTCGCGCCGCAAGGCGATCGTCGCCCCGAAGGCGAAGCGGCGCGAACCGAGCAGCGCCGCAACCCGCACCGAGGGCAGGAACCAGTCATTGACGAACAGCGCTCCGAGCAACGACGGTAAACCGGGCCGCGGCAAGCCGCGATACGCGCAGGTGACGACACCCACGCCCGGGTCGGCGAGCGGCGCGACGACGGTCTGCAGATAGTGCGGCGGCACGAGGATGTCGCTGTCGGCGATCACCAGGTGTTCGTGCCCCGCCATCGCCAGCAGGTTGATGAGATTGCCCACCTTGCGGTTGCCGCCATGCTGTCGTTGATCGACCACCATGCGGATCCGGCGGCCGGGAAACTCCCGCACCAATCGCTGCACAATGTCGCGCGCCGGATCAGCCTCATCTTGAACACCGAACAGCAGCTCGAATTCAGGGTAGTCCTGCACGCAGAAGGACCGCAGACAGTCATAGGTCGCGGCCTCAACGCCGTACAAGGGCTTCAAGACGCTGATCGAAGGCCATTCACCGGGCCATTGCGCCGGCACTGCGCTGCGCTCGCGCACGGCGATCACGGCGATGCATAGATAAGCGGCGACACACGCGCAGACCGCGGTCGCACAGACTACGAGGAGGGCGGCTACTGGCATGCGTCGATGGACTCCCGATGCCGCGCCACCGCATAACATTGCGGAATTGCAATCATTGTCGGCATCCGCGGCCTGATGCGTTTAGAATACCGCATGGGCATACCACTTCTTCAGGTTTACCGTGTCGCTCGCTATCTTGCCGGCCGCAAGCTGCGGGGAGACAAACGTTATCCGCTCGTGCTGATGCTGGAACCGCTGTTCCAGTGCAATCTGGCGTGCGCCGGCTGCGGCAAGATCGACTACCCGAAAGAGATCCTGCAAAAACGCGTCAGCCTCGCCGATGCCCTGAACGCCGTCGATGAATGCGGGGCGCCGATCGTCTCCATACCGGGCGGCGAGCCATTGATCCACAAGGAGATGCCGCAGATCGTCGCCGGCATCGTCGAGCGCAAGAAATTCGTCTATCTGTGCACCAACGCGCTGCTGCTCGCGAAGCATATCCACGAGTACACCCCCTCCCCTTACCTCACGTTCTCGATTCATCTCGACGGCAACCGCGAGCGGCACGACGAGTCGGTCTGTCAGGAAGGCGTGTTCGACAAGGCCGTGGAGGCGATCAAGCTGGCCCGCGACAAGGGTTTCCGCGTCACCATCAATTGCACGCTGTTCAATGGCGAGGATCCGGACGACGTCGCCAATTTCTTCGACACCGCGATGAGCCTCGGCATCGAGGGAATCACGGTCTCGCCCGGCTACAGCTACCACCATGCGCCGCGACAGGACGTGTTCCTCGGACGCCATGCGAGCAAACAGTTGTTCCGCGAGATCTTCCGCAGGCGCCACGACGGGGCGAAGAAGCGCCGCTGGTCGTTCAATCATTCCGGATTGTTCTTGGATTTTCTCGCCGGCAATCAACGCTACCAGTGCACACCGTGGAGCAATCCGACCTACAACGTGTTCGGATGGCAGCGCCCGTGCTACCTGCTGTCGGATGAAGGCTACGCGCCGACCTATCGCTCACTGATCGAGGACACCGAGTGGCAGAACTACGGGGTCGGCCGCAATCCGCGCTGCAACAATTGCATGGCGCACTGTGGGTTCGAGGGAACCGCGGTTAACGACGCCTTCAGTCACCCCCTCAAGGCGATGCTGGCCGCGCTGCGCGGTCCGCGCGTCAACGGCCCCATGGCGCCGGAATTGCCGCTCGTGTACTCGCAGAACGGACCGGCCTCGCCGGCAGCCCCGACCGTCGCCTCGGTGCCGGTCGAATCGATTCGACGCCGGGACAGCGCATCGGCCGACGAGCGGCGCGCCGTGGAGCCGCTCTGATCGACGATCGCATGCAAGCGTGGCGCCTGCGCATGGAGGTGGCGCTCGACCGGCGCCTGCCGCCCGCCGACATGGTGCCCGCCCGCCTGCATGAGGCCATGCGCTATGCCGTGCTCGGTGGCGGCAAACGCGTGCGTCCGGCCCTGGTTTTCGCGACCGCCGCGACTCTCGGTCTGCCGGAAGAACGCGTCGAAGCGGTGGCGTGCGCCGTGGAGATCGTGCACGTCTATTCCTTGGTCCATGACGACATGCCGTCGATGGACGATGACGACCTGCGCCGCGGACGGCCCACCTGCCACAAGGCCTATGACGAGGCGACCGCGCTGCTCGTCGGCGACGCCTTGCAGCCGCTTGCGTTCCAGTGGCTCGCCACCGACCCGTCGCTGCCGCCGGAACCCACGGTGCGCCTGAAGCTGATCGAACTGCTCGCGGTGGCGAGCGGCACGCACGGCATGGCCGGAGGACAGGCGATCGACCTGCAGTCGCAGGGCGCCCGGCTGCAGATTGCGCAGGTCGATGACATGCACGAGCGCAAGACCGGCGCCGTCATCCGCGCATGCGTGCTGATGGCCGCCGCATGCGCGCCGTCGCGCGAAGCGGTCGACGAGGCGGCGTTGGAGCGATTCGCCGGCGCTATCGGACTCGCCTTCCAGATCCAGGACGATCTGCTGGACGTGATCGGCGATGCGACCACGCTCGGCAAGGCGACGGGTGCGGACCGTGAGCACGGCAAACCGACCTACCCGGCCTTGATCGGCGTCGAGGCCTCCCAGCTAAGAACACGCAAGCTGCATGAGGAGGCACTCGAGGCGCTGGCGGGCTTTGGCGAACGGGCCGCGCCGCTCGTCGAGCTGTCGAACTGGCTGTTGTCGCGCAGCTACTGAGCGGCCCCGCGGCGCCGCTCAGCTGAACACGCCCGCCGCATAAGACTCGGGCGCGTAATTCTCGAATTTCGTGTACTGGCCGAGGAAGGTCAGCTGCACGTCCCCGGTCGGGCCGTTGCGCTGCTTGGCGATGATGATGTCGGCAATGCCCTTGCGGGTCGTGTTCTGGTCGTACACTTCTTCCCGGTAGATCAGCAGGATCACGTCCGCGTCCTGCTCGATCGCACCGGACTCACGCAGATCCGACATCACCGGCTTCTTCTCGACGCGCTGTTCCACACCGCGATTGAGCTGCGAGAGCGCGATCACGGGCACCTTCAGCTCCTTCGCAAGCGCCTTCAGCGAACGCGAAATCTCCGAGATCTCGGTCGCACGATTCTCCTTCGTACCCGACACCTGCATGAGCTGAAGGTAATCGACCACGATCAGATCGAGGCCGCGTTCCCGCTTCAGACGGCGGGCGCGGGCGCGAACCTCGGTGGGGGTGAGCGCCGGAGTCTCGTCGATGAAAATTTTGGCGTTCGACAACTGCGTCATCGCCGAGTCGATCCGCGGCCAGTCATCCTCGTTCAGGCGCCCGGAGCGCAGGTTCGCCTGGTTGATGCGGCCGAGCGAGGAGATCATGCGCAGCGTCAGCGACTCAGCCGACATCTCCATGCTGAACACCGCTGCCGCCTTGCCCGAACCGAGGGCGGCGTTCTCCGCGATATTCACGGCGAGCGTCGTCTTGCCCATCGACGGCCGGCCGGCGACGATGATCAGATCCCCGGGCTGAAGGCCCGAGGTCATCTCGTCGAGCTGTTTGAAGCCCGTGGAGATGCCGGTCAACTTGCCCTTCGAGTTGTACAGCTCATCGATCCTGTCGACCACGCCGGGCAGCACGCTTTTGACCGACTGAAAGCCGACCTTGCCGCGTGAACCGCGTTCGGCGATCTCGAAGACCGTGCGTTCGGCGTCATCGACGATCTCGCGCGCCTCACGCCCCTCCGGTTCGAGCGCCGCGCTGGCGATGGTGTTGCCGGCGCTGACCAGTTGTCTGAGGATCGAGCGCTCGCGGACGATGTCGGCGTACGCACGGATATTGGCCGCGGTCGGCGTGTCGCGGGCGAGGGAGCCGAGATACGCGAGGCCGCCGACCTGATCGATCAACCCCTGGCTTTCGAGGTGACCCGACACGGTTACCGCATCGCAGGGATGGCCACGCTCGATCAGCGCCGCGGCGGCGGCGAAGATCAGGCGGTGGTCGTGACGGTAGAAGTCCTCGGCGGCGACCCGGTCGGCGATCTGGTCCCAGGCGGTCGCATCGAGCATGAGCCCGCCGAGCACCGACTGCTCGGCCTCGACCGAATGCGGCGGTAGTCGCAACTCGGCCACGTGCAGTCCTCGCGCGACGCGGCTGTGCCGGCCGCTACTCTTCGGCGACGATCGTGACGGTGAGCGCCACGTCCACGTCGGTGTGCAAATGCAGCTCGATCTGATGATCGCCGACCGCGCGGATGGGACCGTTCGGCATGCGCACTTCGCTGCGGCTGATCGTCTGGCCCGCCTTCACGGCGGCCTCGGCGATGTCCGCGGTGCCGATCGAGCCGAACAGCTTGCCTTCCGAGCCGGCCTTGGCCTTCAGTTCGAGCTTGAAGTTCTCGAATTTGGCGGCACGCTCCTGGGCGCTGTGCAGTTCCGCGTGCGCCTTCGCCTCGAGCACGCTGCGCTGTGCCTCGAACTTCGCGATGTTGCCGGGTGTCGCCAGCGTCGCGCGGCCCGTGGGAACCAGGAAATTGCGGGCGTAACCGGACTTGACCTTGACGCGATCGCCGATTTGACCGAGGTTCGAGACCTTCTGGAGCAGGATGATTTCCATGTTCGGACCCGTCGCTTCAGTGTTGATCGGTGTACGGCAGGAGCGCGAGGAAACGCGCACGCCTTATCGCGAGCTGCAGCTGACGCTGGTAATGCGCGCGCGTGCCCGTGATGCGGCTCGGCACGATCTTGCCGGTCTCCGTGACATAGCCCTTGAGCATCGCCAGATCCTTGTAGTCGATCTGCTTGATGTCCTCGGCGGTGAATCGGCAGAACTTCTTTCTACGAAAAAAACGTGCCATGTTGACTCCTTGGGGATCCGTTCAACGCGCGCCGGCCGGCATGTCGTCGTCGTCGCCGTCGTCGAAATCCTCGTGGCGCCGCGCGTTCTCGTCCGGCGCCCTGGCCATCGGTGAAGGCTCGGTCACCGCCTCGTCCATCTTCACGACCAACTGGCGCAACACCGCATCGCTGAAGCGGAACGCCCCGTAGAGCTCATCGAGCGTCTTCTGGTCGCATTCGATGTTCAGCAGGACGTAATGCGCCTTGTGGACCTTCGAGATGGGAAATGCGAGCTGCCGCCGGCCCCAGTCCTCGAAACGATGCACGAAGCCGCCGCCGGCCGCGATCATCCCCTTGTAACGATCGATCATCGCAGGAACTTGCTCGCTCTGGTCCGGATGGACCAGGAGCACGATTTCATAGTGCCGCATTCAAGGCTCCCTGTGGATATAGCCTCCCGTTGCGAGCGGTGAGGCAAGGAGTAAAGCCGGTCGGCCGGCGAAAAAGAGCGCGAATCATACGCGCCGGCGCGCTACGAGGTCAACTGCGCCGCTGCAGTGCGGCTCCGCCGCCTTCAGCCGAGCCGCTGGCGACGGGCCTCGAACAGCGCCACCCCCGCCGCCACCGAGACGTTCAAGGACTCGACCACGCCGGTCATCGGTATGCGCATCAGGAAGTCGCAGTGCTCGCGCGTCAGGCGCCGCATGCCGTCGCCCTCGGCACCGAGGACGAGCGCCAGCGGCCGGCGCAAGTCCGCCGCGTACAGCGTCTGGGTCGCGTCCGCCGCGGTGCCGGCGATCCAGATCCGTCG
>JABEVI010000131.1 GCA_013044085.1 Steroidobacteraceae bacterium | reverse complement strand
GTACGACGCGGCGGTCGCGGTGCGTCGCCTCCAGCTTGCGCGCGCCGAGGCAGATCTCGCCCGACGCCGCCCGCTGCTTGCCGCCGGGGCGATCGGGCGCGAGCCGTTGCGTCATGCCGAGGACGCGGTGCGCATCGCCGGCGATGCTCTCACCCAGGCCGAGCGGCAGGCGCGCGGCGCGCATGCGCTGGTCGACGGCACCGATATCGCGCACAACCCGGCGGTACTCGAGGCGAAGGCCGCGTACAAGGATGCCTGGATCGCCGCCGAGCGTGACCGTGTGCTCGCCCCGGTCACCGGTTACGTCGCCGAACGCAGCGTGCAGCTCGGTCAGCACGTGCAGCCCGGCGAGGCACTGATGACGGTGATCCCGTTGAACGCACTCTGGATCGATGCAAACTTCAAGGAAGGCCAGTTGCGCGATCTGCGTATCGGTCAGCCGGCCAGGATCCTCAGCGATCTGTACGGTGGATCGGTGGTCTTTCACGGTCACGTGACCGGTGTGTCCGCCGGCACCGGCGCGGCCTTCGCCTTGTTGCCGCCGCAGAACGCGTCCGGCAACTGGATCAAGGTCGTGCAGCGCGTGCCGGTTCGCGTCTCGATCGACCAGGCGGATATCGCGCGTCACCCGCTGCGTATCGGCCTGTCCGTGACGGTGAACGTGGACACGAGGAACCGCGGCGGCGCAGTGCTCGCGGCCGACGTCAACGACCGCTTCACCGGTGTAACCGATGTCTTCGCGGCGGATCTGGGCAGGGCGAACGCCAACGCTGACGCGATCATCCGGCGCAATCTCGGCGGATCCCGCTAGCTTCCAGCGCATCGCACGAAGATGGCCGACGCCACGCCGCCCGCCGCGCCCGCGGACTACCCGCCGCTGCACGGCTACATGCTGCTTTTCCTGACGGCGGCGATCGCGACCGCATCGTTCATGGAAATTCTGGACATGACGATCGTCAATGTCTCCGTGCCGGCGATCTCCGGCGGACTCGGCGTCAGCGCCTCTCAGGGTACCTGGGCGGTGAGTTCCTACATGCTTGCCGCCGCGGTGATGCAGCCTCTCACCGGCTGGATAGGCCGGCGCTTCGGCGAGGTGCGCACCTTCGTCACCTCGATCCTGCTGTTCATGCTCTTTTCGATGGTTTGCGGACTCGCTACCAGCCTGCCGATGCTGGTCGCCGCACGGCTCATGCAGGGGTTCGTCTCCGGACCGATGATGTCGGTCGCGCAGGCGATCCTGCTCCGTAATTACCCGCATGAGCGGCGCGGCATGGCGATCGCGCTGTGGGCGATGGTGATCATCATCGCGCCGATCTGCGGCCCGATCCTCGGCGGCTGGATCACCGACAATCTCTCATGGCCCTGGCTCTTCTACATCAATCTGCCGGTCGGCGCCTTCTCGGCGATCTCCTGCTGGAGCATCCTGCGAAACCGTGAATCGAAGCGGGTCAAGCAGCCCATCGATTTCGTCGGACTCGTGTTGCTGGTGGTGGGTGTCGGCAGCCTGCAATACATGCTGGACAATGGCAACGACAAGGACTGGTTCGGTTCGCCGCTGATTCTCACGGCGGCGCTCGTCGCGTTCGTGAGCCTTACGTTTTTCATCGCCTGGGAGCTGACGGAACGGCATCCGGTTGTCGATTTGCATCTGTTTCGGATCCGCAATTTTGCGGTCGGCACCGGGCTCGTCGGTGCCGCCTATTTCGGCCTCTCCGGCGTCAATGTCGTCTTTCCGCTCTGGCTGCAGACGAACGTCGGCTATACGGCGACCTGGGCCGGACTCGCCGTCGCGCCGGTCGGGGTCCTGGCGCTCGTCTGTGCACCGATCGTCGGGCGCAACATGAACCGCTTGAATCTGCGGCTCGCGGTGACGTTCGCTTTCTGCGTGTTCGGGACCGCAATCTATTGGACGTCGACGCTCAATCCGCAGGCGAGCTTCATGCAATTCGCGGCGCCACGGTTTCTACAGGGTCTCGGCCTGTCGTTCTTCTTTCTGCCGCTCAACCAGATCATGCTGGCCGGCCTGCGCCCCGACGAACTCGCTTCGGCCTCGGGCCTGAGTAATTTCATCCGCACGATGATGGGCAGCTTCGCGACCGCGGTGACGATCTGGATCTGGAATTCGCGAACCATCTACCATCATGCGGTGCTCGCCGAGCGTATATCCGCCGCCGCGGGCGGCTGGATCGCGTATCGCTCCGCACTTGCCTCGCTCGGGATCCGCGGGATGCATGCCTTCGGCTATGTCGAGCACCTCATCACGCAGCAGGCGATGACGCTCGCCATCAACGACGTGTTCTACGCGATCGCCGTGATCTACGTGGTGTTGATTCCCTTCGTCTGGCTGGCCAAGCCGCCGTTCACCACGGTGGCGAAGCGCGCTCCCACGAGCCGCTGAAGCGCACGCGCGCGCTCAACCGGGCGGCACGGCTCCGGTGAAGGCGATCGCGGTGGCGCCGCTCACGGGTCCGATCTTCGCCTGCGTGCTCACGTACAGTTTCACCGCGTGATCGAAACGCAGATCGCCGTCGACGATCGCGCCGGGGCCGATGATGATCTTCGGCACCGCGTCGCTGATGTGGAAGAACAGGCCGGTCGGTCGCTTCACCACGATCCCGCCCTCGACGTGCGATTGGCCGAGCACGGAGACGTTACCGTTGACGGTCGTGATGCCCCCGGACACTCGTGAGGAGTTCAAGGTGATCGGGCCGCTCACGTTGACTACCGGTCCGGACACCTGCGCGCCGCTCTGCAACGTGATGGCGCCGTTGACCACCGTCACGCCGCCGGATACCCGGGAATCCGCCTTCAGCAAGATCGCCCCGTTCACCGTCGTCAGCGAAGCGGCGCTCGCGTGGCTGCCGATCGTGATGCCGCCATTCACGGTGCGGGCGGTTGACAGGTTGGCGTTGTCATCGGTGTCGATGGAGCCATTGATTGTCGCAACCGCGCCCACGGGTGCGCCCGCGGTAATGTGGATCGAACCGTTCACCTTGCTCGTGCCGCCGCCCGGGCTGCTGCCGCAAGCGCCCAGCGAACTCGCGAGCGCAATGAGCAGGACTGCCAAGCAGGGACGACGGCTGCGCATGAGCATCGCTCGAGCCTCCGGTTGCCGGGGAAGAATGGACCACGATTATAGGGCAGAGCCCGGGTCTAGGCGAATGCGAGAAAACACCCGAGCGCGGCGGCGAGCGACAAGGGCATCACGATCGCCCCGAGCCCCAGAAATCGGCGCGCGCTCACCTCGATCCCTTCGCGCCGCAAGGCGAGCAGCCAGAGGATGGTGGCGAGCGAGCCGGTTACCGACAGGTTCGGGCCGAGATCGACGCCGATCAGCAGGGCGCCTGCGGCGCGAGAGGATGCGTGCGCGGTCTGCAGGAGTTTCGCGACGATCAGCCCGACGGGCAGGTTGTTGATCAAATTCGCGCCGAGCGCGGCGACGCCGCTCGCGGCCGCCGCGCGCAGCGGCGAGATGATGGTGCCGTGTCCGCCGAGCGCCTGCGCGAGCGGCTCGAGCGCACCGGTGTTCTCGATCGCGCGCACCAGCACGAATAAGGCTGCCACCAGCGGCAGGACGCTCCAAGAGACACCCCGCAAGGCATCCCACGGAGGCGCCCGCCGGACAACCATGATCGCCAGCCAGGCGATGGCGCCGGCAAAGAAGGTGGGTGGGCCGAGAGGACGGTTCAGTGCCGAGCATGCGGCAAGCAGCACGGCGGTCGCCACGATGGCCGCGGCGGCGAGGCGACCGCCGTGCCCGAGGCGCGGCACCGTCACCCGCAGCGTGATGTGTCCGCCGAGCTTCGCTCGTTGGGTGAAACGCAGGGCCGCGTAGGTTGCGAGTATCGCGGCCACGGAGGCAAGGCCGAACTCGGCGACCCAGCGTGCGAGCGGCGGCATGGCGGCGCCGTACACGACCAGATTGGCCGGATTGGAAATCGGCAGCACGAAACTCGCGGCGTTGGCGATGAACGCGCAGATGAACAGATAGGGCAGTGGCGGCGCGCCGGCATCCTTGGTCGCCGCGTAGACCGCCGGTGTCAACACCACGGCGGTCGCGTCATTCGAGAGCAAGACGGTCACGAGAATGCCGACCGCGTAGATCAGCAGGAAAAGACGTTGCGGTGAGCCACGGGCATGCTTCGCGGCAAGGGCGGCCGCCCAAACGAACAGACCCTCGCGTCGCGCCAGTTCGGCGAGCAGCATCATGCCGGTCAGGAACAGGTAGACGTCCGTGCCGTCGCCGATCGCGCGGATCGCGTCGGACCAGGAGATGAGGGAGAAGGCGACCGCCGCCGTGGCGCCGAGCGATGCCCACAACGCCTCCGGAACCTTCCAGGGGCGCACGACGATGCCGATGATCGCCGCACCGGCGATGATCCAGATCAATACGGGCGCCGGCGGGTTCGAGTGCATTTCTCAAGCATGCCAGCCCCCGGCCCGCCGTGCGCTACAATCCGCACCCTGGGCCGCGCGGGAGCGAGTTCTGACCTCGATCGATGGGAACAAGGACGAAGGGCGCGGCGCCGGCCTGAGCGGCGCCGAAGCACAGCTGCGCCTGACACGCTTCGGAGCGAATGCGATGCCCGAGACGCAGACCCCGGCGTGGCGGCGCGTCCTGGCGAAGTTCTCGGCACCGATACCGTGGATGCTCGAAGCGGCGATCGTGCTGGAATTCGCCCTTGGCCAGATGCTCGAGGCCGTGGTGATCGCGGTGCTTCTGTGCTTCAACGCCGCGCTCGGACTCCTCCAGGAAGGGCGCGCCCAGGCGACGCTCGACGCGCTCAGGGCCCGGCTGGCATTGACGGCGGTCGTGCGCCGTGACGGCCGCTGGCAGACACTGGCGGCGACCGCCATCGTGCCCGGCGATGTCGTGAAGTTGAGCCTCGGTGGCATCGTACCCGCCGACATCAGCCTGCTCGACGGCAGCGTGCTTTTGGACCAGTCGATGTTGACCGGCGAATCCCTTCCGGTGGAAGCCGGCGTGGGCGCGCAAGCCTATGCCGGATCGCTCGTGCGTCGCGGTGAGGCCCTTGGCGAGGTCACCGCTACCGGGGCGCGAACGAAATTCGGCAAGACCGCCGAACTCGTGCGCGTCGCGCATGGCCGCAGCTCCCAGCAGGAAGCGGTGCTGCGCATCGTGCGCAACCTCGGACTGTTCAGCGCCTCCATGGTCCTCGTACAGCTGGCGTATGCGACCGTGACACACATTCCGGCGGCTGACATGGTGCCGCTCGTTCTGACCGCGATACTTGCCGCAATACCGGTCGCGCTGCCGGCGACCTTCACGCTCGCCTCGGCGCTCGGCGCCCGTGTGCTCGCCACCCAGGGGGCTTTGCCGACCCGGTTGTCGGCGATCGATGAAGCGGCGAACATGGATGTGTTGTGTTCGGACAAGACCGGGACGCTGACGCAGAATCAATTGACGGTCGCCGATGTGCATGCGGTGCCCGGCATGGACCCCGATACCGTGCTTCGTCACGCGCTCGCGGCGAGCGCCGATGCCGGCCTCGACCCGGTCGATGCGGCGATCCGTGAGGCGGCGGCGAAGGGTGCGCCGGGAGCGGCCGGTGCCGGCATGCGCCGGGTGAATTTCTTCCCCTTCGATCCGGCCCGCAAGATGTCCGAGGCGGACGTCGTCGATGCGCATGGCGCACCGCTGCACGTCCTCAAGGGCGCGTTCGCGACGATTGCGGCTCTCGTGGCGGCGCCGCCCGAGCTCGCCGCTGCGGCCGACGCCAAGGCAAAAATGGGTTATCGGGTCCTCGGCATCGCCGCCGGTCCGCCGGGGCGGCCTGCGTGGAGCGGCCTGGTCTCGCTCAGCGACCCGCCGCGCGCCGATGCGCCCGAGTTGATCCGCGAGCTCGAGTCCCTGGGGGTGCGAACCGTGATGGTCACCGGCGATGCGGCGCCGACGGCGGCGGTCGTTGCGCATGAGGTCGGTCTCGACGGTCCCGTGTGTCCGACCGGCGAGCCACCCGAGCGCGCGCAACCGGCGGACTTTGCGGTTTTCGCCGGCGTGTTTCCCGAGCAGAAGTTCCACATCGTGCGCGCGTTTCAAAACGGCGGACATACGGTCGGCATGTGTGGCGATGGCGCCAATGATGCGCCGGCGCTGCGCCAGGCGCAGATCGGAATCGCCGTATCGACGGCGACCGATGTCGCCAAATCGGCGGCCGGGATCGTGCTCACGCAGCCGGGGCTCGGCGGCATCGTCGCCACGGTGCGCTGCGGCCGGATCACCTATCAGCGCATCCTGACCTACACGCTGCGCTCGGTGACCGCCAAGATCAATCAGATGCTGTTCCTGACGGTGGGGTTGTTGCTCACGGGGGGGGCGGTTCTGACGCCGATGCTGATGGTGCTGTTGATGGTGAGCGGGGATTTTCTGGCGATGTCGGCGACGACCGACCATGTTCAGCCGGCGGCCCGGCCCAACGTGTGGCGGATCGGGCGCGTGACCGCGGCCGCCACGGCACTGGGTGTCTGCAATCTCGCGTTTTGCACCGCGGTGCTGATTGCCGGCCGCGAACGGCTCGGTTTGGCGGCGCACACGGGTCTGCGCACACTGGCGGCGGTGACGCTGGTGTGCGCGGCGCAGGCATCGTTCTACGTGGTCCGCGAGCGTCGCCACCTGTGGTCCTCG
>JABEVI010000130.1 GCA_013044085.1 Steroidobacteraceae bacterium | reverse complement strand
TGGTCGCCTCGAACGCGATGTTCGAGGATGAGGTCGGCAACCTGATCAGCCAGACGCTCGGCACACGCTATCTGCAGGGACAGCATTTCGCACAGAACATCGTCGACTGGTCGCTCGAAGGCAAGGGTTTGCTCAGCATTCGCGGCCGCGACCGCTTTGCCCGCACGCTGAAGCCGATGTCGCGATCCACCGAGGAATTCTGGGAGTACCTGAACTACGCTCTGGCGCTCGGTGGATTGCTGCTGATCTGGCTGATCTCGCGGCGCCGCCGCCGACGCATGCTCGCCAAACATCTCGAACTCCTGGTCGAGGGCTGAAACCATGCAACGTTGGATACCGATGCTCGCGGCCGTCCTCGGCGTGCAACTGCTGATCGCCGGCATACTCGTGATGCGCGGGAACGGACTCGCAACCCGCCCGCCGAGCGCACCGCTTCTGAGCACACCGCTCAGCGCCGCGGACCGCATCCTGATCGAGGGACATGCGGCCGCCGGCCAGTCCGAGCCGCGGCTCGAGTTGGTCAGACACGGCACTGCCTGGGTGGTGCACAGCGACCACGACGTGCCGGTCGCCCCCGCGAAAGTCGCCGACTTGCTGCGGCGGCTCGCCGGGCTGCGCCGCGGGCTGGCGGTCGCGGACACCGCCGATGCACAGCGGCGCTTCAAGGTTGCCGGGCGGCGGTTCTCGCGTCGCCTGAGCTTCAGCCATGCCGGCAAGACGATCGCAACTCTCTATCTTGGCAAGTCGGCCGGCTTGCACAAGGCCGACGCCCGCGTCGCCGGGAAGCACGCGATCTATACGGTCGACCTCGCATCCTACGATGTGCCGCTCGTCGCAAGCTCCTGGATCGACACGCAGATGCTGCAGATCCCGTCCGATCAGATCGCCGCGATCGACGCGAGCGGCGCGCGCGGCCCGGCGGTGCACCTGACGCGCACCATCGCCGCGAACAAGGCGCCCGGTCCCTGGAGCGCGACCGGTCTGCCTCGTGGTCGCACCCTGGATCAAAGCAAGGTCGCCGCGCTGACACGCGCGATCGACGAGTTGCGCGTCGACACCGTGCTCGGTCGCAACGTGAACCCGAACTGGCAGGCGGATCATCCACAGCTGACGCTAGCGATCCGCAACACAGCCGGCAAAACGGCGACCTGGGAGTTGTCGCGACCCAAGAACGGGGACTTCCTCGTGCTGAAGAGTTCCACCCAGCCGTGGTATTTCTCCCTGACGACGACCGCGGCGCAGCCGCTCCTCGCCGCCGGCGTGCCCGATGGCTTGGTCGCGGCGAATCCCGGCAAAACGCATGCCAAAATGATCGGGATCAAGAAGATACCCCTGAAGTAACGGAACCGCCCCGGCAAGCGGTTAAGATGTCGGCATTGCAGCGTTGATGGCGGGCGTGAACCGGCTCGCTATGACGAGCGACAGTCTGAGATTATAAGAGCCGGCGCGACTTCGCCTAGGCCTGCGGCCATAGGGGAGTTCGCCATGTTAAGACTTCTTACCCGGCTGTGCGGTACCACCCTGTTGCTCGCGCTCGCCGCATGCAGCGGCTCGAGCACACCAAGCTCGGTGCACTCATCATCGACCAGTCGCGGCACCCTCGCGGAGAATCCACCGCTGCGGATCGCCTCGCTGGATGCGGCCACCCTGCAAGCGGATCTGTCCGCGACCCCTTCCGGCGCCCAACTGCTTCAAATCACCGGCGCGCCGATCTGCGGCGTCGATTTTTATTACCTGCAATTCTGGACGGTCGGCGGCGCGAACGAATCCACTGAATCGAGCGGCGCGTTGATGGTGCCGACCGGCAGCGCCGCCGCCTGTTCCGGGCCGCGGCCGATCGTGCTCTACGCGCACGGCACACAGACCAACAAGGCGGCCAACATCGCCGACATCACCGACCCGAACAATGCCGAGGGCGCGTTGATCGCGGCGATGTTCGCGGCCCAGGGCTACATCGTCGTCGCCCCGAACTATGCCGGCTACGATACCTCGACGCTCGGCTACCACCCTTACCTGGACGCGACCCAGCAATCGGACGAGATGATCGACATCCTCG
Source organism: Steroidobacteraceae bacterium (assembly GCA_013044085.1). GTDB lineage: Bacteria > Pseudomonadota > Gammaproteobacteria > Steroidobacterales > Steroidobacteraceae > Bog-1198. The sequence goes on along the minus strand of JABEVI010000130.1, from coordinate 1,312 downwards.
CCGCCGCGCGATCGGCGCTGCCGAACACGCTCGCGAGCGCCACCAGCGACAACGGCAAGCTGTTCGTGACCGGCTATTCGGAGGGCGGTTACGTCGCGATGGCGACACAGCGCGCCCTGATCGCCTCCGGAGCCACGGTCACCGCCGCGGCGCCCATGTCCGGACCGTACGCCGTGGAAGCCTTCGGCGATGCAATCTTCTTCGGTCATGTCGACCTCGGCTCGACGGTGTTCGCACCGCTGCTGACGACGGCCTATCAACACGCCTATGGCGACATCTACACGACGACCAGCGACGTGTACTCGCCGACCTACGCAAGCGGCATCGACACCTTGCTGCCGTCGACGATGCCGATCGCGACGATCTTCGCGAGCAACCTGCTGCCGCAGACGGCGCTGTTCGACAGCGCGACGCCGACCGTGACCATCCCCGGCAACGCGGCGTTGTCGGCACAACTGACCGCCGCGCTGGCGGTACCGTCCGATCCGAACAATCCGGATACGCCGCTGTTCGACCTCGGATTCGGCAGTTCATACCTGATCAACAATGCCTATCGGGTCAGCTACGCGCTCGATGCGGCGGCCGATCCGGACGGCGCGGTGCCGACACCGAGCGCCGGTGTGCCGCTCGCCGCGGTGGAGCCGACGCAGACCTTGCGCAAGGCCTTCTATCTGAATGACATGCGCTACGGCGCCTGGGCGCCGAATTCACCGACGCTTTTATGCGGCGGCGATCAGGATCCGACCGTGTTCTTCCAGGTCAATACCGGCACCATGCAGGCTTACTGGAGCGGCACACCGGCCGCGCCCTTGATCAGCGTGCTCGACGTGAGCGCACCCCCGGCCGGACCCTTCAGCGCGGTGCAGACCGCGTTCCAGCAGAGCCAGGCGGCCGAACTCGCTTACTACGAATCGGCGGCCGGCGGCGGCAACTCGCCCGCGGCCGCCGCACAGCTGCTCGTCGAGGGCTACCACTCGTCCGTGGCGCCGTTCTGCAGCCTCGCCGCACGCTCCTTCTTCAGCCAGTTCTAACCAGGAACGGTCATGAACAAAGTCACATACCCCCGCCTCCCCGCAAGTCTCGGCATCCTCATCGTACTGCTCGGCGCGGCAGCCGCGGCACGGCCCGCCGCGGCCGGTGCCTCCAACCCCAACGAGCTGCGCCTCGGCGCCTACTTCGTGTTCTATCACTCGAGCGCAAGCGATCTGTCGGGACCGTACGTGCCCGCCGGTGTGAACCTGAAGGTGCGTAATGTGCAGACGCTCTACGCCGCCTATGTGCGGCGTCTGTCCTCACGCTTCAACCTGGAGTT
>JABEVI010000129.1 GCA_013044085.1 Steroidobacteraceae bacterium | reverse complement strand
TCGCGCCGGCCGGCGCGATGGTATTGATGGCGATGGCAGCCTATTTCGCCGGCGTCGTACAGGCGCCCCTGACCGCACTCGTGATCGTGACCGAGATGACGGGCAATCGGGCGCTGACGTTGCCGCTGATGGCGGTGGTGCTGATCGGGCGGGCGGCGAGCGCGCTCGTGTGCCGTCGCTCCCTCTACCACACCTTGGCGAAGGTGTTCATCGCCCGGGCCGACCCCGCGGGTCACTGAGCCTCGATTCGCGCTGCTCGGCGCTTGCTTTGCAAGCGGCGATAACGGATATTACAATCGATTGTGATCGCGGGTCGCTCGGCCCGCCGCGCGCCGAATCGCAGGGAGAAAACCAATCGAAACTCGAAGCAACAACCGGGTGCAGTTGATCGCCTACGTCGATCGCATGGGCGGTGGCGGCATCCGGGATCTGGAGCGGCTGTTGTGCGGCGAACTCGCCGGTGTATTCGGCGCCGTTCACCTGTTGCCGTTCTACGATCCGATCGACGGCGCGGATGCGGGCTTCGACCCGATCGACCATACGCGCGTGGATCCGCGGCTCGGTGACTGGAACGACGTCGCCGCCTTGTCACGCCGCATCGACTTGATGGCCGATGTCATCGTCAACCACATCTCTGACCGTTCCCCGCAGTTTCTCGATTACTCGCGGCGTGGTGCGGATTCACCCTATGACGGCCTGTTCTTGACGCGCGAGGCGGTCTTCGGCGCCAGCCCGGCCGAGGCCGATGTGGCGCGGATCTACCGGCCGCGACCCGGGTTGCCGTTCCGCGAGGTCACACTCGCCAACGGCGAGAGGCGCACCCTGTGGACGACGTTCACACCGCAGCAGCTCGACATCGATGTGCATCACCCGCAGGGCAAGGCGTATCTGCAGCGCATCCTGGCGACACTCGCCGCGAACGGCGTGCGGATGGTGCGCCTCGATGCCGTCGGTTACGCGATCAAGAAGGCCGGCAGCAGTTGTTTCATGCTGCCCGAGACGTTCGAATTCATCGGCGAGTTCGCGGCACTCGGCCGCGGTCTCGGTATCGAGGTGCTCGTCGAGGTGCATTCTTACTTTCGGCGCCAGATCGAGATCTCGACGCGCGTCGACTGGGTGTATGACTTCGCGTTGCCGCCGCTCGTGCTGCATGCCTTCGAGTTCCGCACCGCCACGCGCCTGAAGGAGTGGATCGCGATACGACCGACGAATGCGATCACCGTACTCGACACCCACGACGGCATCGGCATCGTCGACATCGGCGCCGACCCGGCCGATCGCACGGCGCGGCCCGGTCTCGTTCCCGCCGACGAGATCGAGCGCTTGGTCGAGTCCATCCACGAGCGCAGCGGCGGCCAGAGCCGCAAGGCGACCGGCGCTGCCGCCTCGAATCTCGATCTGTACCAGGTCAACTGCACTTTCCTCGACGCCCTCGGTGGCGACGAACGGCGTTACCTGCTCGCGCGGGCGATCCAATTCTTCCTGCCCGGGATCCCGCAGGTGTATTACGTCGGTTTGCTCGGCGGTCACAATGACCTGGAGCTGCTCGCGCGCACCGGTGTCGGCCGCGACATCAACCGCCACCACTACTCGGCGGCGGACGTCACCGCGGCCCTCCGGCAGCCCATGGTCATCGACCTGCTGGCGCTGATCCGCCTGCGCAACGAGCATCCGGCGTTTGCGGGGCGCTTCCGTCTGCTCGAATCCGCCGCCGAGCAGCTCACGCTGCGATGGGAGCGCGAGGAACACTTCGCGCAGCTCGTGGTGCGGATGGACAGCGCCGACCATGAGTTGAGCCATTCCACCGCCGAGGGGCCGCGGCGCTTGAGTCTGGCGGCGGGTCTCTGAGGGCGGCCCGCCGCCGATGTGAAATTCGTGACGGCTCGAGGTGTTCGCTCGCCGGGATTGCCGTAACTTCCGCAAAGCCATGAAGATCCGGCGGTATGCGATGTTGAGGTCCGGGCGGCTGATCCGGCCGTTCGTCGCGCTCCTGTGTATGCTGCTTCCTTGGGGGGCACGAGCCGACTGCGTCGGCAGTCCTTATCCGCGGATTCGTGCGCTGCAGCATCTTTCAGAGGCCGATGCGGCACGGGCGGTGCGGGCGGTGCGCGCACGTCTGGCCGCATCGGCCGGCAAGCCAGGGGCCGATCCGCGACGGCAAGCCGCCTTGTACGCGGTTCTCGCACAGAGCTACAGCCGGCTCGAACTCGATGGTGAGGCGCGTGCCGCGGCGCTCAAGGGCCTGTCGCTTGGCACGGATAAACGCGATCCGGTGCGCGTCGATCTGCTGGAGGCGTATGCCGAGAACGTCTACGACGCCCCCGGCATCCGTGCGGCGTTGCATTCGATCCAAACGGCGACGGCGGCGCAGACGCACGGGTCCTTGAATGCGACCTGCCTGCGCATCACCGAGGGCATTCTCGAGTATCGCCTCGATCGGCCCGATCTGGCGATCGGGCCGCTCACCCGCGCCTACCGCTCGCCGCAGGCGCCTCGGGGATCCGAACCGCGAATGTTCGCGGCCGACGCACTGACCGCCGTCATGCGCGCGCTCGGTGACTATCGCGAGGCGCTCGCGCTGAACCGCCAGGTGATCGCCTGGGACCTCGCGCATCGGGCGAGCCTGAGCTTGTCGGTTTCGAAGTACGTACGCGGCACGATCCTGAAGCTCATGCACGACTACACCGGCGCGATCCGCGAGTTCACCGCAAGCCGCGTCCTGAGCGTACCGCTGCATGACCTGCAGGGGATCGCCTTCGAGGACCTGCGAATATGCGAGACGCGCGTCGCGATCGGCGATTATCGACGTGCCGCCGGCGAGTGCCGCCGGGCGCTGCCCGCTTTCATCGCGGCGCATTCCACCGACGTCATCAAGGAGACTCGCGCCGTGCTCGCGCGGATCGACCTCGGCGAGGGGCATCCGCGGCGGGCGCTCGCCGAGCTCAACGGAGTGCTCGATCACGCGGGCGAAGATATGCCGCCGCGCCGCGTTTCGATCTTGTATCTATGGCGGGCGCGCACGAACGCCGCACTCGGCCGATACCGGCAAGCCTATGCCGACCTCGCCGAGTACTCGCGCCGCATCACCGCCGACTACGGTGCCGAGCGGTTGCGTCAGGCGGCGGCAATGCGCGCGCGCTTCGCGACCGATGAGGAAATCGAGCGCAATCGCGATCTGAAGCACGAACTCGCGCTGTCGCAGGAACGTTCACGTCGTCAGGCCGAGGAGTTGAAGCGCAATGCCGCGATCTTCTTCTCCGGATTGGTGGTGATCGCCTTGCTGATCTACATCTCGATCGCCAGTTCACGCCACCGGCGCGCGCTCGTGCGACTTGCGACGATCGACGGGCTCACGGGTCTGCCGAATCGCCGCCGCACGGCGGAGTTGGCGAACGAAGCGCTGCAGGCCGCGCGCGCCCGATCCGAGCCGTTGACGGTCGCGATCATCGACCTGGATCACTTCAAGTCGATCAATGATTGCTGCGGGCATGCAGCCGGCGATCACGTGTTGCGCGAGGTGGGTCGCGCCGCCCTGCAGGTACTGCGTGCCGGCGACGTCTTTGGGCGGTGGGGCGGGGAGGAATTCCTGCTGGTCGCGCCGAACACGACCCTCGATACCGCGCTTGGCATCCTCGAGCGGCTGCGCGCTTCCTTGCTCGCGATCGAATTGCCGACGTCCGCTGCCGGACTGCGGGTCAAATTGAGTGCGGGTCTCGCAACCCTCGATGCCAAGGCCGTGACCCTGGATGAACTGATTGCGTCCGCGGACGAGGCGCTCTACGAGGCGAAGAGCCAGGGACGCGACCTGGTGCGCATCGCCGCGCATGGCAGGCTCTCGACCACGCGCAGCGCCGGCGGGGCGCCAGGGCATTGATGCGGCGCGGCGGAACTCAGTCCGGACTGCGGTGGGTCAGGGCTTGGCGCCTTTGCGATTGCTCGTCGAGCAGCCTCCTGGCCGTATCGAAGGCGTGATGCAGCGCGTTGTAGGCGTTGGCGTCTTGCGGATGCCGGCTGCGGGAGCCATCGACGTGTACCGCCCGGCCTGGCATCTCGATCTCGATTTTGATCACGAATGGCGCACCCTTGGTCTGATGTCCCTCCGGGGTGTCGATCGTCACATGGCAGCCGAGTATTTCCGGGTGAACCCGCTCAAGGCGCGCGAACATTTCGCGCGCGCGCTCCTCGACGGCGTCGGACGGTGGCATATGGCGAAAGGTAATGTTCAGTGACTTTTGCATGGGATCCTCGTCCGTAACCAGCTCGAGGCCAGTATGGACCTTCTGATCCCGCGCTCATGCGGACTTTCCCGCATGGCCGTGTTACGCGCCCCGGCGTAGGCCCGCCTATGTTAGGCTGTGAGCTTGTCCACGCCGACGTTCGCCGGTTCGGCGATGGTGCCCAGGAGAGGACTCGAACCTCCACGAATTTCTCCACTGGTACCTGAAACCAGCGCGTCTACCAGTTCCGCCACCTGGGCAATAGGGGGCGCGCCCACGGCGCAGGCGGCGAAATTTACGCACTGACCGGGAGCTTGTCAATCGAGCATCCGCTGTTGGTGTCAATTACCTACTCGATCAATCGATGGCGAACACGATCATGAACACCAAAGACGGCTCCGGGGCGTCGTCCTCGAATCACGAAGCTCGCGGCGCCGACTGGCGCGCGCAGGACCCGAACCTGGCGCTGGAACGGACGCGTTACGCCGAACCGATTCCGAGCCGGGAGTTGCTCCTCAAGCACCTCGCTGCGGCGTCGGAGCCGCTGTCGGCGGCGCGCATCGCACAGCGGCTCGCCTTGAGCGGGGATGCGCAAACCCAGGCGCTCGACAAGCGTCTGGCCGCGATGGCGCGTGATGGTCAACTGCTGTTCGCCGGCGCCGGCTATGCCATCGTCGCCGAGGCGGAGAGGATCAAGGGGCGGGTACGCGGCCGCTCGAGCGGCGAGGTCTCGGTGATCCCGGAGAACGGCGGGCCGGCGCTGGCATTGGCGCGTGCCGACGTCGCCGCGCTCATGCACAACGACCGCGTCGAGGTGCGGGCGGTCGGCCTGAATGAACGTGGCCGGCCGTTCGCGCGCCTGATCCGCAGGATCGGCGATGCACCGGCGCGAATCGGTGGAATTTGGCATACCGGGCCCGGGCATGGACGGGTTTCGCCCGAAGATCCCGGCCACTGGTATGCGGTCGAGGTGGCGATGCGCGATCGGCTCGATGCCGGCGACGATGACTACGTGATCGTCGAGATCACGCAGCGTCCGCTCGGCGATTCGCCGGCGCGCGGCCGGGTCACCGAAGTTCTGCGCGATTTGCGTCCCTCGGATCTGGCGGCGCGCTTCGCGATCTTGCGGCACGATCTGCCTGAGGCCATGCCTCCGCAGGTGAGCCTGGCGGCGGAGCGCTTCGGTGCCGCGGTGCGGGCATCGGATCTGGCCGGGCGCGAGGATCTGCGTGAACTGCCGTTGGTGACGATCGATGGCGAGGATGCGCGGGACTTCGACGATGCGGTCTTTGCCGAACCGCTGCGCGGCGGCGGCTGGCGCCTGGTGGTCGCGATCGCCGACGTCAGCCATTATGTGCGTGTCGACAGCGAAATCGACGTCGAGGCGCGCGCGCGCGCCACCTCGGTCTATTTCCCTGACCGCGTCCTGCCCATGCTTCCCGAGGCCCTCTCGAACCATCTGTGTTCGCTGATGCCGAGTGTCGAGCGGCTCGCCTTCGTCTGCGACATGCGCATCGGCAAGACCGGTACGCTCGGCAAGCCGCGTTTCTACGAAGCCGTGATCCGCTCCCGGCGGCGCCTGACCTACACCGAAGCCTGGGCCTTCCTGCAGGATCCACACGGCGCCGAGGCACCGAAGCTCGACGAGCAGATCGAGCGTTCGCTGCATGCGCTTTATGCGCTCTACGCGGTCTTGAAGCGCGCGCGCGACGCGCGCGGGGCACTCGACTTTCGCGGCGGCGAGGTCAAGGCGCGGATCGGCGCCGATGGCCGCATCGAAGGCTTTCATGCGCTCGTGCGCAACGACGCGCACCGCTTGATCGAGGAGTGCATGATCGCCGCGAACGTGCAGGCGGCCTCGGCGCTGCGTCTGGCGAAGGCCGGGAGCCTGTATCGGGTGCACGGTCAACCGGAGGACAAGCGGGTCACGGAACTGCAGCGGATCATGAACGCGCTGAAGATCGGCGCGACTTTCTCCGAGCGGCCGACCGCGCTCGAGTTCCGCCAGCTGATCGAACGCCTGGTCGGCCGTCCCGACGGAGTTTTGCTCGAGGGACTGGTCATTCGCGCGCTTGCGCAGGCGGTCTACCAACAGACGAATATCGGTCACTTCGGGCTCGCCCTCGAGGAATACGCGCATTTCACCTCACCCATCCGCCGCTACCCGGATCTGTTGGTGCATCGCGCGCTCAAGGCGGCGACGGTGCCCTCGAGCCTGTCCGGTCATCGCTATACGACGGTCGAACTGAAGTCTCTCGGCCAGGAGAGTTCGCAGCGCGAGCGGCGTGCCGACGAGGCGGCACGCGACGTGATGGGCTACTTGAAGTGCCTGTATCTTCAACCGTTGGTCGGCCAGAGTTTCGATGCGACCATCACGAGCGCGCTCGAATTCGGCTTGTTCGTGCAGTTGACGGAGATGCCGATCGACGGTCTCGTGCATATCTCGGCGATTCCGGGGGATTACTGGGAACTCGACGACGGCGGCCTGTCATTGGTCGGCCGCAGTACCGGGCGGCGCCTGCGCATGGGCGATGCGGTCAGGGTGCGTCTCGGACGGGTCGATCTGGCGCAACGTCAGGTCGACTTCGAATTATTGGGTGGCGAGGAGGCTGAGGGCGGCGGTGTGCGACCGCGCCGCGAGACGGGGCGCGGCAAGCCGCGTCGCGGCGGTCGGCGCTCCGGATCGCGAGGCCGCTAGCCGTCCGTACAGCCGTGGCCGACGCGAAACGACAACTCGTCTATGGTCTGCATGCGCTCGCGGCGATGCTCGCGCGCGCCCCGGAGCGCGTGCTCGAGATTTGGGCGGTCACGACGCGCGACGATCAGCGCATCCGGGACATCAAGGAGCGGGCGCGGCAGGCGGGTATCCCGGTGCAGGCAGCGGCACCGGAAACGCTGTCCGCCATGACCGGCGCGGCCCACCAGGGGGTCGTCGCCGCGATCCGCCCGCTGCGGCCCTGGGATGAGCAGCAATTGTTGGCGGCGGTGGAACGTATCGATGAAGATCCGCTGCTGCTCGTGCTCGACGGCATCACCGATCCGCACAACCTCGGTGCGTGTCTGCGTACCGCGGACGCCGCGG
>JABEVI010000128.1 GCA_013044085.1 Steroidobacteraceae bacterium | reverse complement strand
GCTGTTGCGCGGATTGCATCCGCGCGTGCGTGCAGTCACGACCGCGGCCGGCCGTTTGTACCGACTCCAGGTCGAGGGCTTGTCGGCGGCGCGCGCCGCGGCGATCTGCCGGGGATTGAAGGCGCGCGGCCAAGCGTGCATGGTGCTGCGGCCAACGCGCGGCGGCCGGCATTGATGTCGGTGAGTGACAAATATTGTCACGCCGGGAGAGCCGGGGGAGTTCGTAAGCGGCTGAATTATAAAAAATAATGGTTCTGGCATCGAATTTGCAACACAGCGTTCGTCGAGATCTTGCACCGGTCACCGACGACGCGGCGGGGGTGCAATCTCACGGTGCCAGGGTCTGCAGCAAGCGAGGGAGGTTGGCGTAGCGCATACGACATTCGACGTTTGGGCGTTTTGCATTGGCGCCGCGATCTTCTTCCCCCCTATTCCCCCCCAAAGATCGCGGCGCCAAGCGCCTTCAGTCGCGCCGACCGAGTTGGTCGAGAACGAAGGCGAATTCCAGGGCGATCTCGCGATAATGTTCGAACCGGCCCGCCTTGCCGCCATGACCGGCGTCCATTTCGACATGCAGCAGCAGCGGATGATCGTCGGTTTTCATGGCCCGCAGCTTCGCGACCCATTTGACCGGTTCGTAGTACTGAACTTGACTGTCCCAGAGGCCGGTCGTGACCAGCATCGCCGGATAGGCCTGGGCGCAGACGTTGTCGTAGGGTGAATACGCGAGCAAATACTCGTAATCGGCGCGCTGGGCCGGATTGCCCCACTCGTCGTATTCGTTCGTCGTCAAGGGCACGCTTTCATCGAGCATCGTCGTCAGCACGTCGACGAACGGCACCTGGGCGACGATCGCCCGATACAACTGCGGCGCCATGTTCGCGACCGCGCCAGCGAGCAGGCCGCCGGCGCTGCCGCCCATCGCGACCACGGCGTCGGATGCGGCGTAACGGCGCGTGAGCAGTTCGCGCGTGACGTCGATGAAGTCGGTGAACGAGTGACGCTTTTGGCGCACGCGTCCGCCGTCATACCAGGCCCGCCCCATCTCCTGACCGCCGCGCACATGGGCGGTCGCACAGACGAAGCCGCGGTCGAGGAGGCTCAAGCGCGAGTTCGAGAACACCGGATCGACGCACAGGCCGTAGGCGCCGTACGCGTAGAGAAGCAGGGGGGCCGTGCCGTCGAGTGCGGTATCCCGCCGGTAGACGAGCGACACGGGGATGCGGGCGCCATCATCCGCACTGACGAACAGAAACTCGCTGCGGTAGTGCGCCGGGTCAAAATCGCCGACGACCGCCTCGCGCTTGAGCAGCACACGCTCGCCGCTTGGTACATCGTAGTCGTAGGTCGTCGTCGGCGTCGTCGGCGAAGAGTACGTGTAGCGGATCCGGCTGGTGTCCATCGATGGATTGTCGCCGAGGTCCATCGTGAAGGCCGGCTCATCGCCGTCGATCCAGATCTCGCCGGGTGCGCTCAAGGCCGTTGCGGCGCCCGTCTCTTCGGTCGTGGCCGGCAACGGGGTCACGAGAATCCGGCGCAGACCGCCTTCGCGTACCACGACCGCTAGGAAGCGATCGAAGACTTCGAAGTCGTGGATGAAGCCGGCTTCCCGGTGCGGTACCAGCTCGCGCCATGCGGCGCGATCCGAGGCGGCGCCGATCGGCGCGCAGAACAGACGGAAGTTCGCCGCCCGCCAGTTGCTGCGGATCACGAACCAGGGGCCGGCATCCTCGATCTGGTACTCGTGCTCGAGTTCATGCGCGAGAAAAATTCGGAACTCGAGCGCCGGATCATCGGCTCGCGCATAGCGCCACTCCGAGCTGAGGGTTTTCTCCATGTGGATGAAAATGAATCGGTCGGACTTGGATTTCGACACGCCGGTATAGAAACTGCGGTCCGTCTGTTCGAACAGCAGTTCATCTTCACGCGCATCGGTGCCCAGACGGTGCTTCTTGACATGGATGCCGAGCAGCGTCTCCGGGTCCTTGCCGACGTACAGCAGCGTGCGATTGTCGTTCGCCCAGGCCAGGTCCGTTTCCACGTCCTCGATCACCGTCGACAGGGTTTCTCCGGTCGCAAGGTCCTTGAAACGTAGCTGGTATTCGCGCCGGCCGATCGTGTCTTCGCAATAGGCGAGCATCCTCGCATCCGGCGAGACCTCGAGTGCGCCGATTTGATAGTAATCATGCGCCGCAGCAAGCTCGTTGGCGTCGATCAGGATCTGTTCCGGCGCGCTCATCGATACGGGCCGGCGCGCGAAGATCGGATGTTCCCGACCCGCCTCGTAACGCACGTAGTACCAGTAGCCCTGCTTGAAACAGGGCACGCTCAGGTCTTCCTGTGGCACGCGCCCGACCATTTCATCGAACAGGCGGCTCTCGAGCGGGGCCACCGCGGCCATGGCGTCGCGCCGATAGGCGTTTTCGGCGCTCAGATAAGCGAGTACGTCCGGGTCGGTGCGGCTGTCGTCGCGCAACCAGTAGTAGGGGTCGATCCGCTCGCCGAAAGGGGAATGAATCGCGCGCGGGCGAACGGCGGCGATGGGCGGTTTCGCTTGCGATTCGGCCATGGTGTCTCCGGTGTCAGCGCGGAGTATAGTCGGATTCGAGGAGCCCACAGAGGCGCCAGGCGGATCGGGACAGAACAACTCGATGGAATGAGGAGAGGTACGTCCATGTTAACCGTCAACCAACTGCTTGCGATGAAAGGCCGGCAATTGTTCTCGGTGGCACCCCAGGAATCGGTGCTGCGGGCGATCGAAGTGATGGCGACCCAACACGTCGGCGCACTGCTCGTGATGGAGCGTGGTGTGCTGCTCGGCGTCATTTCCGAGCGGGATTACGCCCGCAAGGTGATCCTGATGCAGCGCTCCTCGCACGACACCCCGGTTGCGACGATCATGAGTTCGCCGGTGATCACGGTCCGGCTCACCGATACCGTCAATCATTGCATGGAGCTATGTACGCGCGAGCGTATTCGCCACCTTCCCGTGATCGAAGGCGGGGCCGTCATCGGCATGCTGTCCATCGGCGATCTGGTCAAGGCGATGCTGCAGGAACAAAGCGAGCATATCGAACAGCTCGAACGTTACATCGCCGGCTGAGCGCCGACGCGGGCGTTGACCGTGCCGGTCACCCTAGTATCATGAAGCCGATTACCAGGCACGCATAGCTGCGTCCGCCCGTCTTGGCGCCATGAAGATAGCGCCTTGAGCCGGTCTATTTTGTTGTTTTTAAAAGACTTTTCGGCCACGGCCGTAAGGTGCGGGATGGTATGGGCAGCGCTACGGACGATCATCAACACGCCTTCCTGAGCGGCGATGCGGCCAGACGCGACGCCCGTACGCTCGATTGGGGGCTTTGCCGACAGGCCTACGAGCGCGACTCCTGCGGCTTCGGCCTGATCGCCAGCCTCGATGATCAGCCGAGCCACCGCCTGGTCGAAGAGGCGATCAGCGCGCTCAATCGTCTGACGCATCGCGGTGCGGTCGCCGCCGACGGTAAGACGGGCGATGGCTGCGGGCTTTTGCTCAAGATGCCGGTCGCGTACCTGCGCGCGCTGGCAGGCGAAAGCGGCATCGAATTGACGACGCCGTTCGGCGCCGGCCTGGTGTTCCAAAACCCGGATGCCGTCAAGGCCGCGCATGCGCGGCGGATTCTGAGCGAGGCGCTGCAGGCGGAGAAACTCGAGGTTGCCGGCTTTCGCGCCGTGCCGACCGTCGCGCAGGCGTGCGGCGCCGAGGCGCTGAAGACGCTGCCCGTGGTCGAACAAATTTTCGTGAACTATCACGGCGAGATCGACGAAGCGAGCTTCAATCGCAAGCTGTATCTCGCCCGCCGGCGCGCGGAGAAACGCCTCGAGCAGGACGATCCGGTCTTCTACGTGCCGTCCCTGTCGGCGAGCACCATCGTCTACAAGGGCATGGTGATGCCGCAGTTCCTCGCCAAGTTCTATCCGGATCTCGAGGATCCGCGCCTGCAGACCTCGGTCGCGGTGTTCCACCAGCGCTTCTCGACGAACACGCTGCCGCAGTGGCGGCTCGCGCATCCGTACCGTTACCTCGCGCACAACGGCGAGATCAACACGATCCAGGGCAACCGCAGCTGGGCGGTCGCGCGCGGGCCGTTGTTTCGGTCGCCGCTGCTGCCGGATATCGGCGACATTCTGCCGGTCGTCTCGATGACCGGATCGGATTCGCAGTCGCTCGACAACATGCTCGAACTGCTGCTGGTCGGCGGTCTCGATCCGATGCACGCGATGCGGATGTTGATCCCGCCGGCGTGGCAGTCGGTCGACATGATCGACCCGGATCTGAAGGCGTTCTACGAATATTACGCGACGCACATGGAGCCCTGGGACGGACCGGCGGGTATCGTCCTGACGGACGGCCGCTACGCCTGCTGCACGCTCGATCGCAACGGTCTGCGGCCGGCCCGATGGGTCATCACCAAGAACCGCCACATCACGATCGCCTCCGAGGCCGGTGTCTGCGACTATGCGGCCGGGGATGTCCTCAAGAAGGGCAAGCTCGGGCCGGGCGAGATGCTCGCGCTCGATCTGCAGACCGGCGAGTTGATGGATACGAAGCGCATCGACGATGCGCTGAAGAGCCGCCATCCCTACAAGACCTGGCTGAAGAAGGGCGTCCGCTATCTGCAAACGGACCTGGTCGATCCGCGGCTAGCCGCCGAGCCGTTCGATCCGGGCACGCTTGCGCTGTACCAGAAGATGTACAACGTCTCGGCCGAGGAGCGCGACGAGATCATTCGCGTGCTCGCCGAGGACGAGAGCGAGGCGGTCGGCTCGATGGGCGATGACACGCCGATGCCGGTCCTCTCGAAGAAGATCCGGTCGCTGTTCGACTACTTCCGGCAACAGTTCGCGCAGGTCACGAATCCGCCGATCGACAGCCTGCGCGAGAGCGTCGTGATGTCGCTGCAGACGCAGATCGGGCCGGAGTGCAACATCTTCGTGCCGCTGCCCCAGCATGCCGAGCAAATCGTGCTCAGTTCGCCGGTGCTGTCTCAGCGCAAGCTGCGCCAGATCGTCGCGCTCGCCGACAGCGGCGTGCCGTACGAATTTCTCGACCTGCAATATGCGCAAGCGCTGGATCTGAAATCGGCGATTCTCGCCCTTTGCGACCGGGCCGAGCGCGCGGTCCGCGACGGCAAACTCGTGCTGCTTCTCTCGGACCGCTATCTGGTGCGCGGCAAGCTGCCGATCCACGCCCTGCTCGCGACCGGCGCCGTGCACCATCGTCTCGTCGAGACCGGCCTGCGCTGCAAGTGCAACATCCTCGTCGAGACCGGTGTAGCCCGCGATGCCCATCATTTCGCGTGTCTGATCGGTTATGGCGCGACCGCCGTCTATCCGTATCTCGCCTATCAGACGCTGTTCGACATGATGCAGAAGGGCGCGCTGAACATGGACGAGGAGGCGCGCCAGGAAATCGGCCGCAGCTATCGTCGCGGCATCCGCAAGGGGCTGTTCAAGATCATGTCGAAGATGGGCATCTCGACCATCGCGAGCTACCGCAGCGCCCAATTGTTCGAGATCGTCGGTCTTTGCGCCGAGGTGGTCGAGCTTTGTTTCAAGGGATCGGACAGCCGCATCCAGGGCGCGGACTTCGAGGATCTGGAGCACGACGCGAAACTGCTGGCGAAGGCTGCATGGGATCCGGCGCAGGGCGTCGCGCAGGGTGGTTTGCTCAAGTACATGCATGGCGGGGAGTACCACATGTACAACCCGGATGTGATCGCGACGCTGCAGGCGGCCGTGGTGAGCGGCGACTATGAGCGCTACCGGCAGTTCGCCAGGTTCGTCAACGAGCGACCGGTGTCGTGCATTCGCGACTTGCTGGGCTTGAAGGCTGCATCGACCCCCGTGCCGCTCGAGCAAGTCGAGCCGATCGAGGCGATTCTGCCGCGCTTCGACAGCGCCGGCATGTCCTTGGGGGCATTGTCGCCCGAGGCGCACGAGGCGCTCGCCATAGCGATGAACCGGCTCGGCGCGCGCTCGAATTCCGGCGAGGGCGGCGAGGATCCGGCGCGTTACGGCACGGAGCGTAATTCCAAGCTCAAACAGGTCGCCTCCGGCCGCTTCGGCGTCACACCCGAATACCTGATCAACGCCGAGGTGCTGCAGATCAAGATCGCGCAGGGCGCCAAGCCCGGTGAGGGCGGGCAGCTGCCCGGCCACAAGGTCAACGAGATGATCGCGCGCCTGCGTTTCGCGCGGCCCGGCGTTGGCCTGATCTCGCCGCCGCCGCACCACGACATCTACTCCATCGAGGATCTGGCGCAGCTGATCTTCGACTTGAAGCAGGTCAACCCGCGTGCACTGGTTTCGGTCAAGCTCGTCGCCGAACCTGGCGTCGGCACGGTCGCCGCCGGAGTCGCAAAGGCCTACGCCGACCTGATCACGATCAGCGGCCATGATGGCGGTACCGGCGCGAGTCCGCTGTCCTCGATCAAGTACGCCGGTACGCCCTGGGAACTCGGGCTCGCCGAGACACACCAGACGCTGCGGGCGAACGATCTGCGGCATCGCGTGCGGGTGCAGACCGACGGCGGATTAAAGACGGGCCTCGATGTGATCAAGGCGGCTCTGATCGGCGCCGAGAGCTTCGGTTTCGGCACCGCGCCGATGGTGGCGCTCGGCTGCAAGTACCTGCGTATCTGTCACCTGAACAACTGCGCCACCGGCGTGGCGACGCAGCACGGCGTTTTGCGCTCGAAGTATTTCATCGGCCTGCCCGAGATGGTCATCAACTACTTCAAGTTCGTCGCCCGCGAATGCCGCGAGATCATGGCCTTGCTCGGGGTGCGCAGCATCGCCGAACTGATCGGGCGCACCGAACTGCTGGAGATCCTGCCCGGCGAAACCGCCAAGCAGCGCAAGCTCGACCTGGAGCCGATGCTGGCGAATGCCGGCCTGGTGTCGGCAAGGCCGCAGTACTGCGTGAATCCGCGTAACGAACCTTTCGACAAGGGAGAACTCGCCGAGCGGATGCTCGCCGACATGCACGCCGCGATCGAGGCGAAGTCCGGCGGCGTGTTCAGCTATTCGGTCAGCAATTTTCACCGCTCGATCGGGGCGCGCATCTCCGGCGAGATCGCGCGGCGCTGGGGAAACCACGGCATGGAGGATGCGCCGATCATCCTGCGCCTCACGGGCTCGGCCGGACAGAGTTTCGGTGTGTGGAACGCGGGCGGCTTGCACCTGCATCTCGAGGGCGAGGCGAACGATTACGTCGGCAAGGGAATGACCGCGGGCAAGATCGTCGTGAAGCCGCCGGAGGGATCCGGTTTCCTCGCACGCGAGACCGTGATCATGGGCAACACCTGCCTGTACGGGGCAACGGGTGGGGAATTGTTCGCGGCCGGCGTCGCCGGCGAACGTTTCGCGGTCCGCAATTCAGGCGCGCTCGCGGTGCTCGAGGGCACCGGCGACCATTGCTGCGAATACATGACCGGCGGTGTCGTCTGTGTGCTCGGACGCACCGGCGTCAACTTCGGCGCCGGATTCACCGGCGGCTTTGCCTATGTGCTCGACCTGGAGCGTGACTTCGTCGACCGCTACAACCACGAATTGATCGACATCCACCGGGTATCGCCGGAGGGCATGGGTGCGCACGTCCAGCACCTGCACGGCCTGATCAGGCAGCACGTGGATGAGACCGGCAGCGCCTGGGGCGGGCAGCTGCTCGGCGACTTTCGCAGCTACATCGGCCGTTTCTGGGTGGTCAAGCCGAAGGCCGCCGCGATCGGCTCCTTGCTCGAGAATTTGCGGCGCGCCGCGTGAAGACGACGCGCACGAAGGATCCATCGATGGTCGACAAGAACATGCGGTTCCTGGAAATTGCGCGCAAGGACCCGGACAAGCTGCCCATCGAGGAGCGCACGCGGCAATTTCGGGAGATCTATGCCGAGTATCGCGCCGAGGAGGCCGGGCAGCAGGCCGAGCGCTGCCTGTCCTGCGGCAATCCGTTCTGCGAGTGGAAGTGCCCGGTCCACAATTACATTCCGAACTGGCTCAACCTGATCGCCGCCGGCAAGCTGTTCGAAGCCGCGGAATTGTCCCATCAGACGAACTCCCTGCCGGAAATGTGCGGACGGATCTGTCCGCAGGACCGGCTCTGCGAGGGAGCGTGCACGCTCAACGACGGCTTCGGTGCCGTGTCGATCGGCGCGATCGAGAAGTACATCACCGACGAAGCGTTCAAACTCGGTTGGAAGCCGGATCTGTCGCGCGTGAAGCCGAGCGGCAGGCGCGTCGCGGTGGTCGGCGCCGGACCGGCCGGACTTGCCTGTGCCGACGTGCTGGTGCGCCATGGTGTGCGACCGGTGGTCTTCGACCGCTACCCGCGCATCGGCGGCCTGCTCACCTTCGGGATCCCGCCATTCAAACTGGAAAAAGAGGTGGTCGAGAAGCGTCGCGAGATCATGGAAGGCATGGGTGTCGAGTTCCGTCTGGGGGTCGAGGTCGGACGCGACCTCGCATTCGCGGCATTGCACGATGAGTTCGACGCGGTCTTCCTCGGCATGGGCACCTACACGTCCGTCAAGGGTGGATTCGCCGGCGAAGACCTGGCCGGCGTTTACGAGGCGTTGCCGTATCTGATCTCCAACATCGGGCGCGAGCTCGGATTGGCGGACAGTGGCGGCGATTTCATCGATCTGCGCGACAAGCAGGTGGTCGTGCTCGGCGGTGGCGATACAGGCATGGACTGCAACCGCACCGCGATTCGTCAAGGCGCGGCGAGCGTGACCTGCACGTACCGGCGCGATGAGGCGAACATGCCGGGCTCGCGTCGCGACTACAAGAACAGCAAAGAAGAAGGCGTCAACTTCCTGTTCAACCGGCAGCCGGTCGAGATCGTCGGCACGGATCGGGTTCAGGGGGTCAAGCTCGTCGAGACGCGACTCGGCGCACCGGACGCGCGCGGCCGACGCACACCGGAAGTCGTTCCCGGCACCGAGGAGACCATCCCGGCCGATGCCGTGATCGTCGCGTTCGGATTCCTGCCGAGTCCGGCGGACTGGTTTGCGACCCAGGGAATCGCATTGCACCCGAACGGGCGCGTGCGGGTCACGACGGCCGGTGCGTCCCGCTTCCAGACGACGAATCCGAAAGTATTCGCCGGCGGCGACATGGTGCGTGGTTCGGACCTCGTCGTCACCGCGGTGTTCGAGGGACGGGAGGCCGCTTTCGGCATCCTCGAGCATCTCGGCGTTCGGGCTGCCGAAGCCTAGGCATCGGGCATCGCGTGGCGGCGGCATGACCTACTTCTGCTACCTCGAGAGCCCGATCGGCAGGCTGCGGCTGCAGAGCGAAGGGTCTGCGCTGACCGCGCTCGAACTCGATCCGGACGCGGGGCCGGTTGTGCGGGGCACCGAAGACCCTGGCGTCGGTGTTCTGCCGGCTGCCGCGCGGCAGCTTGCGGAGTATTTCGCCGGCGTCAGGCGCGTGTTCGAACTGCCGCTTGCCATGCGCGGCACAGCTTTCCAGGAGCGCGTTTGGCGCGCATTGCTCGAGATACCCTACGGGCACACCTGCGGCTACGGGGAACTCGCGCGGCGCATCCAGAAGCCCTCAGCGGCGCGCGCGGTCGGCATGGCGAACAACCGCAACCCGCTGCCGGTCTTCGTGCCCTGTCACCGTGTGATCGGCGCCGACGGTGCCCTGATCGGCTATGGCGGCGGGCTCGAACGCAAGCGCTGGCTGCTTGCGCTGGAGGGCGCGCCGGCTTCGAATCGGCTGTCATGAAGTCGTCACCAAACGGTCAAGATCTGCCCGTTTAATGCGGGGGCATGAGCTGTGACCTGACCCCCACCGGACGAATTCTGATCATCGACAAGGAGCCCTCCGCGGTCGAGGCCTTGAGGCTGGCGCTCGTGGGGACGGGATTCGACGCCGCCGTGGTGGCTGACCCGGGCGCCGCCGAGCAGAGCTTGCGGCTGTTGCCGCCGGATCTCGTGCTCATGGATTGGAACCTGCCGGGAGTGGCGGAAATCGAGGCGCTGCGCCGGCTGCGCGCGGCGTGCGGCGCTGAACGGGTTGCGATGATCATTTTGTCGGCGCGCCTCGCCGAAGCCGACGTCGTTGCCGCGCTGAACCTCGGTGCGGAAGATTGCATCGGCAAGCCGTTTTCGTGTCGCGAGGTCATCGCCCGGATCGAGGCGGTGCT
>JABEVI010000127.1 GCA_013044085.1 Steroidobacteraceae bacterium | reverse complement strand
GGCTGGTGTCATCGCGCAGTTCTCCTCAGGCGGGCGGGGAATCGAGCCTTGCAGGATATCGGCCCGATCGCCGATACCGCAAGCGCCTGGTAGGATTCGCAGGCGATCCGCCGGCCGGACGCGTACACTGGCGCTGTCCTCGCCTATGCGCAACAAGTTTCTGAAAAATCACCCGAGACTTCTGGTTGCGGCCACCTGCGGCGTGCTCGCCTATTTCGTTCTGCCGTCTCATCTGCCCCTGATCAGCCGCGTCCTCGCGGCCTGGGACGCGGCGGCCCTGGTGTTCCTGACGCTGATCTTCCGCTGGATGGCGAAACTTTCGGCCGAGCAGATCTGCCGGCGTTTCGACGAAGAGGACGAGAGCATCACCGCGATCTCGATCGTCGTGGTCGCGGCCGCGGTGCTCAGCCTGGCGGCGATCGTCGCCATGCTGGCGACGGTCAAGCAGGTCGCCGGCGGCGCGCGCATCGTGCACACGGCGCTCGCGGCGCTCACGCTGATTTGTTCGTGGATGCTGGTGCCGACGGTGTTCACCTCGCAGTACGCGCAGCTCTTCTACGCGGCGCCCGCGGAGCGGCGGCCGCTGCTGTTTCCGGGCACCGGCATGCCGGTTTTCTGGGATTTCGCGTATTTTTCCTTCACCATTTCATGCGCCTGCCAGACCTCCGATGTGTCGACGATCGGCACGTCGATACGCCGGGTGGTGATCGCGCAGACGATCGTCTCGTTCCTGTTCAACGCCGCGATCCTCGGATTCGCGATCAACGTCGGCGCCGGCCTGGTCGGCAGCTGAACCAAATCCACGGGAGAGCCTCGATGTCCCAACTGCCCTCGATGATGTCGGTGATCGAAGTCGCGACGCCGGGAGGGCCCGAGCAGATGCGCCTCGGTGAGCGTCCCGTGCCGAAACCGGGCGAGGGCGAGGTGCTCGTGCGGGTCGCCGCCGCCGGGGTCAACCGCCCCGATGTGCTGCAGCGGCGGGGCGCGTATCCGCCGCCGCCGGGCGCCTCCGATGTGCTGGGGCTCGAGATCGCCGGCGAGGTCGTCCTGCTCGGCGCCGGCGTGCGCGGCTTGGCGCTCGGTGAGCGTGTGACCGCGCTCGTGCCGGGTGGCGGTTACGCCGGCTACGCGGTGGCCGCCGCGCCGCTGTGCCTCGAGATTCCGGAAGGATTGAGCGTGCTCGAGGCCGCCGCGCTGCCGGAGACCTACTTCACGGTCTGGACCAACCTGTTCGAGCGTGGCGGCTGCAAGGCCGGCGACACCGTGTTGATCCATGGCGGCACGAGCGGCATCGGCACCACCGCGATCCAGCTTGCGGTGGCGTTCGGCGCGCGCGTCTTTGCGAGCGCCGGGAGCGAGGCGAAAGCGCGCGCCTGCGAACGCCTGGGCGCGGTGCGCGGCATCGACTACCGGCAGGAGGATTTCGTCGAGGTGCTGCGGCGGGAGACGGACGGTCGCGGTGCCGATGTGATTCTCGACATGGTCGCCGGCGAGTACGTAGGGCGCAATCTCGACGCGGCGGCGGTCGACGGGCGCGTGGTCACGATCGGGCTGCAAGGCGGTGCGCGCGCCGACCTGGACATGGGGCTGCTGATGCGCAAGCGTCTGACGCTGACCGGTTCGACGCTGCGGCCGCGCACGGTCGCTCAAAAGGCGCTGATCGCCGACGGTCTTCGAACCCACGTCTGGCCGCTGCTGCGCGCCGGCAAGGTCCGGCCGATCGTGTTCGCCACCTTCCCGCTCGCCGAGGCCGCGGCCGCGCACCGGCTGATGGAGTCCTCGACGCACGTCGGCAAGATCGTGCTGAACGTGGATTCGGCCTGATCGGCGCGGCTCAGACGGGGCGTTTCGCCTCGCCCGCGGCGGCCGCGAGCCGGCGCACCGCCTCGAGCGTCAACTCATCGAACTCCGTCGACCGGCCGTCGTGCAACACGGCGATGAGTTTCTCGCGCATGCGGCGCGTCCAGAATTTGACGATGTGATTGACGATGCCGACGAGCGCCTCTTCGCGATCCGGTTCGGCACGAAAGAACGCGCCGATGTCGTTCGCCATCTTGACCAGGTGTTCCTCGCTCATGCGTTTCGGCTACTTGGCGGCGAAGACGTCGGCCCCGTGCAGCAGAGTCTCCTGCGTGTCACGGAACTCCCGGAAGCGCCGCTGCCAATCGGAAGGCTGGTTGACGCGCGTCGCCTGAACCGCGGTGACCTTGTACTCGGGGCAATTCGTCGCCCAGTCGGAGTTGTCCGTCGTGATCACGTTCGCGCCGGAGTCCGGGAAGTGGAAGGTCGTGTAGACGACGCCAGGTTGCATGCGTTCGGTCACGGTTGCGCGCAACACCGTTTCGCCCGCGCGGCTCGCGATGCCGACCCAGTCGCCGTCGGCGATGCCGCGCTCCTCGGCGTCGTGCGGGTGGATCTCCAGACGGTCCTCCCCGTGCCAGAGATTGTTCTCGGTGCGCCGCGTCTGCGCACCGACGTTGTATTGCGAGAGGATGCGCCCGGTCGTCAGCAAGAGTGGGTATTTCTGCGTGACCTTCTCCGCCGTCGGCACGTACTCGGTGACCAGGAACTTGCCCTTGCCGCGGACGAACTCGCCGATATGCATCGTCGGCGTGCCCGTCGGGTGGGCCGCGTTGCACGGCCACTGGATGCTGCCGAGTTCGTCGATGCGCTCGTAGCTCACCGCGGTGAACGTCGGCGTCAGGCGTGCGATCTCCGCCATGATCTCGGCGGGGTGGGCGTAGTTCATCGGCAGGCCGAGCGCATTCGAAAGCAGCTGCGTGATCTGCCAGTCCGCCTGGCCGGATTTCGGCTCCATGACCTTGCGTACGCGCGAAATGCGCCGTTCGGCGTTCGTGAAGGTGCCGTCCTTCTCGAGGAAGGATGAGCCGGGCAGGAAGACGTGTGCGAAGCGCGCGGTTTCGTTCAGAAACAGATCCTGGACGATGATGCATTCCATCGCCTCGAGCGCCGCCGTGACGTGCTGCGTGTTCGGGTCGGACTGTGCGATGTCCTCGCCCTCGACGTAAAGACCCTTGAATTCCCCGTCCAGCGCCGCCTCGAACATGTTCGGAATGCGCAGTCCCGGATCGCCCTGCAGCGTCACCCCCCAGTCGTGCTCGAAGGAGGCGCGCACCGTCTCGTCGCCGACGTGGCGGTATCCGGGGAACTCGTGCGGGAACGAGCCCATGTCGCAGGAGCCTTGGACGTTGTTCTGGCCGCGCAGCGGATTCACGCCCACGCCTTCGCGGCCGACGTTGCCGGTCGCCATCGCAAGGTTGGCGATGCCCATCACGGCCGTCGAACCCTGGCTGTGCTCCGTGACGCCGAGTCCGTAATAGATCGCGCCGTTGCGGGCGCCGGCATACAGGCGCGCGGCGGCGCGCACCGAGGCCGCCGGTACGCCGGTGACCGTCTCCATCGCCTCGGGCGAGTTTTGCGCTTTGCCGACGAAGCGGCGCCACTTGTCGAATGCCGCCGCCTCGCAGCGCGCCTTGACGAATTCCTCGTCGACGAGCCCTTCGGTGACGATGACGTGCGCCAGGCTGTTGAGCAGCGCGACATTGGTTCCCGGACGCAGCTTCAGGTGATGCGCGGCCTCGACGTGCGGCGTGCGCACCAGATCGATGCCGCGCGGGTCGGCGACGATGAGCTGCGCGCCTTGGCGCAACCGGCGCTTCATCTGCGATGCGAACACCGGGTGGCCATCGGTCGGGTTGGCGCCGATCACGAAGATCACGTCGGCTTGCATCACGGAGTCGAAGTTCTGCGTGCCCGCCGATTCGCCGAGGGTGTTCTTCAGGCCGTAGCCGGTCGGCGAGTGACAGACGCGCGCGCAGGTGTCGACGTTGTTGTTGCCGAAGCCGGCGCGCACGAGCTTCTGTACGAGGTAGGTCTCCTCGTTCGTGCACCGCGACGAGGTGATGCCGCCGATCGAATTGCGGCCGTACTTGGCCTGGATGCGCCGCAATTCGGAGGCGGCATAGGCGATCGCCTCATCCCAGGAGGCTTCCCGCCACGGATCGGTGATTTTGGCCCGGATCATCGGCTTGACGATGCGGTCCGGGTGGGTTGCGTAGCCGATCGCGAAACGCCCCTTGACACAGGAGTGTCCGTGGTTCGCATGGCCGTCCTTGTTCGGCACCATGCGCACGATCTGTTCGCCCTGCATCTCGGCGCGGAACGAGCAGCCGACGCCGCAGTAGGCGCAGGTCGTCACCACGCTGTGCTCGGCCTGGCCCTTCTGGATCAGGCTGTTCTCCGAGAGCGTCGCGGTCGGACAGGCCTGGACGCAGGCCCCGCAGGAGACGCATTCGGAGTCGAAAAAGGTCTCGCCCTGGCTGGCGACGACCTGCGAATCGAAGCCGCGCCCGGCGATCGTCAGGGCGAGCGTGCCCTGGCGTTCATCGCAGGCGCGCACGCAGCGCGAACAAACGATGCACTTGGACGGATCGAAGGTGAAGTACGGATTGCTGGTGTCCTTGCCGGCATCGAGGTGATTGGCGCCCGTATAACCGTAACGCACCTCGCGCAGACCCACCGCGCCGGCCATGTCCTGCAGCTCGCAGTGGCCGTTCGCAGGGCAGGTGAGGCAATCGAGCGGGTGGTCGGAAATATACAGTTCCATCACGCCGCGGCGCACCGCGGCCAGCCGCTCGTTCTGCGTCGTCACCTTCATGCCGGCGGCGACCGGTGTCGTGCACGAGGCGGGCAGACCCTTCATGCCTTCGATCTGCACGAGGCACAGGCGGCAGGAGCCGAAAGGCTCGAGTTGATCGGTTGCGCACAGCTTCGGAATCTTCGTGCCGGCGAGCGCCGCGGCGCGCATCACCGATGTGCCCTCGGGCACGCACACCTCGACGCCGTCGATCGACAGCGTGACGCTGTTCGCGCCCGTTCGTTCCGGGGTTCCCAGATCTTGTTCGACGATCGATAACATATCCTGATCCTCTAAGAATGCCTAGGCCCGTGCGCGGGCGGTGCGCCGGACGCGGAAATCCTCGGGAAAATGCCGCAACGCGGAGCGCACCGGGTAGGGCGTCAGGCCGCCCAACGCGCAAAGTGAACCATAGGTCATGGTCTCGCACAAATCGTGCAGCAGCGCCTGCTGTTTGGCCGGCTCCTCGCCGGCGAGGAGCCGGTCGATGACCTCGACACCACGCGTCGAACCGAGGCGGCAGGGCGTGCATTTCCCGCAGGACTCGAGCGCGCAGAACTCGAAGGCGTAACGCGCCTGTGCCGCCATGTCGACCGTGTCGTCGAAGACCACGATGCCGCCGTGCCCGAGCATGCCGCCGATGTCGGCGAAGGCCTCGTAGTCCAGTTTGGTGTCGAACTGGCTCTCGGGCAGATAGGCGCCGAGCGGACCGCCGACCTGGACCGCGCGGATCGGTCGGCCGGAGCGGCTGCCGCCGCCGAAGTCGTACAGCAGTTCGCGCAAACTGAGGCCGAAGGCCTTCTCGACGAGTCCGCCCTGTTTGATGTTGCCGGTCAGTTGCACCGGCAAGGTGCCGCGCGAGCGGCCCATGCCGAAGTCGCGGTAATGCTCCGCGCCCCGATCGAGGATGATCGGCACCGAGGCGAGCGTGATGACGTTGTTGATCACGGTCGGTTTGCCGAACAGGCCGGTGATCGCCGGCAGCGGTGGCTTCACCCTCACCTGGCCGCGCCGGCCTTCAAGGGATTCGAGCAGCGAGGTCTCTTCGCCGCAGATGTAGGCGCCGGCGCCGATGCGCACCTCGAGTTCGAAGCGCCGGCCGCTGCCCTGAATGTCCTCGCCGAGGTAGCCGCGCGCGCGCGCCGTCGCGATCGCCGATTGCAGCGCCCGGCGCGCGTGCGGATATTCGAAGCGCAGGTAGATGTAGCCCTGCGTGGCGCCGACCGCGAGTCCCGCGATCGTCATGCCCTCGATCAGCGTGAACGGATCACCCTCCATCAGCATCCGGTCCGAGAACGTGCCGGAATCGCCCTCATCGGCGTTGCACACCACGTATTTGCGATCTGCCGCCGCGCCGAGCGCCGTCTTCCATTTGATGCCGGCCGGGAACGCGGCGCCGCCACGGCCCCGCAGTCCGGATGCCGTGACGCAATCGACGATCGCCGCCGGCTCCATGGCGAGGGCGGCGCGCAGGCCGCGAAAGCCGCCGTGATGCAGGTACTCCTCGAGGTTCTGAGGATCGATCAGGCCGACGCGGGCGAAGCACAGGCGCTCCTGATTCTGCAGATACGGTATGCGCGCCGTTTCCCCCAGGCAGAGTGGATGCGGTGCGCCGCGCGCGAAGCCGGCGGCGAACAATCCGGGCACCTCGGCGGCGCCAACGCGCCCATAGGCGATGCGTCCAGCCGCCGTCACCACTTCGACGAGCGGTTCGAGCCAGAGCATGCCGCGCGAGCCGTTGCGCACGATTTGCACCTCTTCGCCGCGGCGGCCGGCCTCGGCGAGTATCGCCGCGGCGGTCGCGTCCGCGCCGACCGAGAGCGCCGCGGCATCGCCAGGCACATATATGATCGTTGCGCTCATTCGGGTTTCCTCGCCGCGGCGAGGAGTTCATCGAAGCGCCCGGCGTCGACGCGTCCCTCGAGCCGCTCATCGACCATCACCGAGGGACCGAGGGCGCAGTTGCCGAGGCAATATACCGCCTCCAACGTGATCGCGCCGTCCGCGCTGGTTTGATGCAGATCGATGCCGAGGCGCTGTTTCGCGTGTGCCTCGAGCGCCGCGGCGCCGACCGCCTGGCAGGCTTCCGCGCGACAGATCCGCATCACGCAGGCACCGGGCTTTTCGGAGCGGAAATAGTGGTAGAAGCTGATCACGCCGTGTACCTCGGCGCGCGACAGGTTCAGTTCGTGCGCGATGAGGGGGACGGCGTCCTTCGGGACGTAGCCGAGCGCGTCCTGGATTGCGTGCAATATCGGCAGCAGCGCGCCCGGCAGAGCTTTCAGCTCGGCGCAGGCCCGCAGCGTTTCCTCGCGTTCGAAGGAGCGTTTCGGTATGACACGTCTCGGGGATTGCGTGGTCATGCGGGGCTCGTGTAATGGAACGTCCGATGATAACCCGAAAGCCACCGGCTTGGGCGGGGCGCCGGTCTCATTGGCGCCACCCGGGGGCGGTGCTACCCTGCGCCGGAGGGCATCACTATGGCACATGCGGCCGGTCTCCCGCCTAACGAGGGCGCACAGCGCGCTCGGGCGGCGTGCGTGGCAATGGTTGCGATGGCGATGTTCCTCGGTGAGGTGCACGCGGCCCCGGCGCCTGCCGCACCGCCGGTCGCTCTCGACACCGGCTCGTACGATCGGCTCTCGGAAATCCTCATCGAGCAGCCGGGGCCCTTATTCGTCGCGCCGACGCGGCGCGACAGCATCGGGCGCATCTGGGCGCCGGTGTATATCGACGGCAAGGGTCCGTTTCGTCTGGTGCTCGACACCGGTGCCACGCAGTCTGGATTGAGCCGCACGGTGGCATCGATTCTGCGCCTGCCCCTGAACCGGACGCCGCCCGTCCTGTTGCGCGGTGTCACCGGCATCGCGACGGTGCCGACCGTGCGGATCCGCAAGTTGAGCATCGGCGATCTGCTCGTCGCCGGAGCCGTACTGCCGATCCTGCCGGATTCGCTCGGCGGCGCCGATGGCATCCTCGGTACGGTCGGTCTCGAGAACAAAAGGATCCAGATCGACTTCCGCCATGACCGGATCACGATCAGCTTTTCGCACGGCACGTACCCGACCCGCGGATTCGAGATCCTGCGCTTCCGGCCTGATGGGGCGACGCCGCTCATCGTCGACGCCCGAGTCGGCGGTGTGCGCACCAAGGCGATCATCGATACGGGCGGTCAGTTGACGATCGCGAACGACGCCCTGCGCAACGCGCTGATGCGCCACCGGTTCTCGTGGCGGGGCAAGGCCGACCAGATCATGGGGGCGACGCGGGCGGTTCAGAGCGGCGAGTTGATCGCGACACCGGCCATCGATTTCGGCTCGATCCAGATCCGGGATCCCTATATTACGTATTCGAATCTGATGATCTTCCGGCACTGGCATCTGCAGGACCGGCCGGCGATCCTGATCGGCATGGACGCGCTCGGCATGCTGGACCAACTCGTGATCGACTACCGCATGCACGAAGTCTTGATGCGCATCCGCCCGGCAAAGGGAGGTCGGAGCAGGGCGCGGGGTTGATTACTTGGAGGGCGGCTTGGCGCGCATTTGGCCCTGTCGCTCGATCATCCAGCCCGGGTATTCGGGCGGCAGCGCGCCGGCCTCGTCGAGAAGGGCGAGATCCCCGGTCTCGAGGCGCACCTGCGTCGAGGCGAGATTATCGTGCAACTGGCTCATCGATTTGGCGCCGATGATCACGCTGCTGACGTGGGGCTTGGCGAGCAGCCAGGCGATCGCGATCTGCGCCACCGAGACCCCGTGGCGCGCCGCGACGCCGCGCATCGCGTCGACGCACCGAAAGGCCCGGGCCTTGTCGACCAACGGAAAATCGAAGCTCGTCCTGCGCGCTCCGTCCGGGCCCTTTTCATCGGGCTTGAATTTGCCGCTGAGCAGTCCGCCGGCGAGCGGGCTCCAGACCATCAGGCCGAGCCGTTGATCGGCGAGCAGCGGGACGATTTCGCGCTCGAGGTCGCGTCCGGCGATCGTGTAGTACGCCTGGACGCTGATGAATTTGGCGAGCTGGCGCTGCTCGGAAATCGCCAGCGATTTCATGATCTGCCAGGCCGCCAAGTTGCACAAACCGATGTAGCGCACCTTGCCGGAGCGTACGAGGTCATCGAGCGCCGAGAGCGATTCCTCGAGCGGGGTCAGCGGATCGAAGCCATGTAGCTGGTAAAGATCGATGTGATCGAGCTGCAGACGGCGCAGACTAGCGTCCACGGCATTGAACAAATGATGTCGCGACTGGCCGCAGGCATTCGGGTCCTCGCCCATGGCTCCGTGGGCCTTGGTGGCGATCACGAGGTCGTGGCGCGGCAGTCCGAGTTGCTTCAGGGCGACGCCCACATGTTTTTCCGACTCGCCCATCGAGTAGACGTTGGCGGTGTCGATGAAATTCACGCCGGCGTCGAACGCCGCTTTCATCTGTTCATTGACCGCATCCTGGCCGAGGCCGCCGATTGCCTCCCAGAAGCCCTTGGAGACGCCGTAGGTCATCGTGCCGAGGCACAGTTCGGATACATACAGGCCCGTGGGGCCGAGGAGTCGGTAGCGCATGAGCTCCAATCTACACGATCTTGCCGGGTGATGGCCATGGCTTGGGTGGTGGTACGCCGATATGCAGCGGCGGGCCGCAGGGCATATGATCTATGATGCTTTCTGCCGCATGCCGCGCTCAGATCCTCCGGAGATCCTGACCATGAAGAAGCCGCTCGTTCCTCTCGTCGCGACGCTCGTCGTGGTCGGGCTCGGCGTGTGGTATTACCTCGTCCAGTCGCGCGTGGCGCCGTCGCCGCCGACGGTGTCGATACCGCTGCCGAGCGCGCCGAGCGCCGCGCCGATCCCGGTGCCGGCCCCGGCTTCCGTGCCGCCGGCAAGCCGCTATCCGGTCCCGTCCTCATCGGCCGCCGCGGCCTCCGCGGCGCTGCCGTCGCTCGGCGCCAGCGACTCGGCGCTGCGTGCCGCGCTTTCGGGTCTGATCGGCGCCGATGCCGTCAAGGCGTTCCTTGCACCGGATGATCTGATCCGGCGCATCGTCGTGACGGTGGATAATCTGCCGCGCTCGAAAATTCCGTACGGGCGGCTGCCCGTCGACGCCGCGCCCGGCAACTTCCTCGTTCAGGGCGGGGGCGGGCATGCGAGCTTGGATGCGCGCAACTACGCCCGCTACACGCCGATGGTTGCGGTGATCGGCAAGCTCGACATGCAGGCGCTCGCCGACGTGTACTTTCATTTCTATCCGCTTTTTCAGAGCGCCTACCAGGATCTTGGCTATCCGAACGGATACTTCAATGACCGGCTGATCAAGGTGATCGACCTGCTGCTCGCGACCCCGCAGCCGCGCGGGCAGATCGAACTCGTGCAGCCGAAGGTTCTGTATCACTTCGCGGATCCGCGGCTCGATGCCCTGGCGGCCGGGCAGAAGCTGTTGATTCGCATGGGCCCCGCCAATGAGGCGATTCTCAAGGCGAAGCTGTCGGAATTGCGCGCGGCGCTGACGGCAGCACCCGTGGGACACTGAGGTGTGCGATGCGCCGGCCGCGGCGCGGTTACGTTTGCTTCATTTGCGCGACCCGCGGGGCGCGAAGCGCGTTGAGTGACACTAGGCGGTCAATGACCTCTATGAGGGTGGTGGCGATCATGCGGACGATTCGATCCTTCGGTCTTGGCGGGCGTAAGGGGCGTTGGTCGATGCGCGCGGCGGTGCGCATGGCGGGCCTGTTGACGGCGACGTCGCTACTCGGCGCGTGTGTCGTCGGAACGCCTTACTACTCACCCAACCCGGGCTATGCATCGCCGGCCACGCAAGTGGACCTGAGCGCAGGGTCCGGCGGGACTCAAATCTACGTGCAGGCGACCGTGCCGCCGCCGCCTTTGCCGGTCTATGTACAACCGCCCTGCCCGGCGCAAGGCTACCTCTGGACGCCGGGATATTGGGCCTACGGCGGGGACGGCTATTTCTGGGTGCCGGGCACCTGGGTGATGCCGCCGCAGGTCGGGGTTCTATGGACGCCCGGCTACTGGGGTTGGAGCCAGGGACTCTATGTCTTCCACGCCGGCTATTGGGGGCCACGGGTCGGCTTCTATGGGCACATCAACTATGGCGGCGGCTATCTCGGAGTCGGCTTCGTCGGCGGCCGTTGGGATCGCGATCAGTTCGAGTACAACCGGGCGGTGATGAACGTCGACCGACGAGAGGTTCACAACGTCTATTACAACCGCACGGTGATCAACAACACGGTGATCAACAACACCGTGATCAACCGCGTCAGCTACGTCGGCGGCCCCGGCGGCCTGCGGGCGGCACCGACACGCGTCGAACGCATGGCGGCGCGCGAACCGCACATCACGCGTACGCCGATGCAGCGGCAACAGGTTCGTGCGGCCAGCATGGACCGCGCACAGTTCGCGCGCTACAACGGCGGGCGCCCGCCGATCGCGGCGACGCCACGACCGCGTGCGTTCGCTTCGCCGCAGGCCGTGCCGGCACGCGGTGCGATCGTGCCCCGCCCCGGCGCAAGATTCGGTCAGGGGCAACATTTCACGCGGCCGGCGCCCGGCGGCTATCCCATCGGGCCCGCGGCGCGCGCCCAAGCGCGCACCTTTCCGCTACATGCTCCGCCGGCGCGTTCGTTCGCCGCCCCGCAACGCCCGTACGCCGCCCCGCAACGCCCGTACGCACTCCCGCCGCGCCGCTTCGTCGCCCCGCAACGCCGTTATGTTGCTCCGCGGCGGCCTGCGCCGGTGCGCGCGGCGCCCGCTCGCGCACGACCGGTGCAACGAGGCGCTGTGCGACATCCGCCGCGCAGGCGCGGTGGTGGCCGAGGCTGAGCGCATCCGTGGCAGCGGGAGGTGAGGCGATGACTACCGTGGGATTCAGTGTCGTCGATGGGGTGGCGACTTTGACCTTGCAGCGTGAAGCGCTGGGCAACGCGATCGATGTCGCGATGATCCGCGCGCTGCATGCGGCGCTCGACCAGATACAGAAAGGCGAGAGCGGCGCGCGTTGCGTCGTGCTGACCGGCGGCGGTGGCGTATTTTGCAGCGGCTTGGACCTGCATTCGGTCGATCTGAGCAAGCAGCATGCCCGGCAGCGGGCGCATTTCGAGATGCGCCGATTCATGGACCCGCTGATTCTGCGGCTTGGCGCCTTTCGCTTTCCGATCGTCGCGGCGGTCAATGGCGCGGCCGTCGGTGCCGGCATGAGCCTTGCGCTGGCGAGCGACATCATCGTTGCCGGCGAAGACGCCTATTTCTGTCCATCCTTCGCGCGTCTGGGTCTCGTGCCCGATGCCGGCATCACGTATCACCTGGCGCGCTGCATCGGCGCCAGCCGATCGCTCGCCTCGCTGCTGCTCGCCGAGCGGATCGATGCGCGAATGGCGCAAGCCTGGGGTCTCGCCCATGAGATTGCCCCGACCGGCGAGGTGCTCGCGCGCGCGCTGCGGGTCGCGCGCCAGCTCGCCGACGGTCCGACGGGCGTCATCGGGCAGATACGCGCTCTGCATGCGGCGACCTTCGAACATACGCTCGAAGAGCAGCTGCGCGCCGAGCGAAGCGCACAGGAGACCAGCCTCGCGACGGATGATTGCGTCGAGGGGGTGCGCGCGTTTTTCGAGAAGCGGGAGCCGCAT
Organism: Steroidobacteraceae bacterium; assembly: GCA_013044085.1. Classification (GTDB taxonomy): domain Bacteria; phylum Pseudomonadota; class Gammaproteobacteria; order Steroidobacterales; family Steroidobacteraceae; genus Bog-1198. Next base: position 9,317 of record JABEVI010000127.1, on the reverse strand, counting down.
TTTTCGGATCATTAGCGGGCGGCGCGGCGGCGCGCGATGATATCCTGCGGGCACTCCATGCGCACCCGCACGATCCACGGCAACCGGTATCCCGAGCTCGTCTCGCTCGGCGCACTGCTGATTGCGATGCTCAGCATCCAAATCGGCGCGACGCTCGCGATGTCCCTGCTCGCCGGCGTCGGCGCGGCCGGAGCCACAGCCTTGCGGCTTGCGTTCGCGACCCTGATGTTGCTCGCGGTATCGTGGCCGCGGCGACCCTTGCCCCGCGGCAGGGCCGTGGTCGCGATCGTGAGCTACGGGTTCGCGATGGGAGCGATGAATCTATTCTTCTACGCGGCGCTGCGCCGTATCCCGCTCGGACTCGCCGTGGCGATCGAGTTCACCGGACCGCTCGCGGTCGCGACGGCGGCCTCGCGCCGCGCACTCGATTTTCTCTGGGTCGGGCTGGCCGTGCTTGGACTCTTGCTTCTCTTGCCGTTGCGCGCCGGCGCCGCGGCGCTCGATCCGGCCGGTGTCGCGTTCGCGCTCGCCGCCGGGGCATGCTGGGCGGCCTACATCGTTTTTGGGCGGCGCGCGGGCACCTTGCACGGCGGCGGCGTTGCCGCGCTTGGCGTGCTTGCCGGTGCGTTGCTCATCGTGCCCCTGGGTGCGTACAGCGCCGGTGCGCGCCTGTGGGCGCCGGCGCTCTGGCCCACCGCGGCGGCGGTCGCGTTGCTGTCGAGCGCGCTGCCTTATTCACTGGAGATGTTCGCCTTGACGCGTCTGCCGGCGCGTACCTTCGGCATCCTCATGAGCGGCGAACCGGTGGTTGCGGCGCTCGCCGGACTGGTGGTGCTCGGCGAGCGGCTGCAAGCGGTTCAGTGGCTCGCGATCGCCTGCATCGTGGCCGCCTCCGCCGGCAGCACGGCGATTGGCACGCCGGCGCGCACGCAAGCCGGCGCTGATTAGGGGGGGGCGCCGAGCAACTCGCGCTTCAGATCGGCCTGCGCCGGGTGCGGTCCGAGCCAGATGTCGAGAAGCTCGCGTTGAAATTTGCGACCCGCGATCGGGGCGCCTTGCACACGGCCATTGAGGCCGACGCGTGTGATGCCGCCGGCGAGGAAATCGATGCTGAGGATGTCGCCGGCCTTGGCGCTGCCGATCGCCTTCATGATCCCGATGAGCTGGTCAATCTGGCTTTTCGTGCGGGCGAGGTCGGCCGGCGAGGCATTGCGGGCAATGCCCTCGTGCAGCGCGCCGGCCAGTTCGCTGGCGCTCAGATTCCGCATCAGCGTCATCGTCAGTCGCATCGGGCCCGGATCGGCGAGCACCTGCGCGGCGTCCGCCGTGTGCGATCGCAGATACAGCGCCGCGACGTAGATGCTGAAGAAGTAGCGCGTCCGGCGGCCGGCGCCGTTCAGGATGAGCGCCGTATTGCCGACCCGGACCGAATCGGCGACCGACACGCCATCCACCACCGCGGATTTCGCGCTGCCGCCGAGCAGCAGGACGAGCGTCGTTCCCAGCAGCCATTTCTTCATGAGTCCTCCCGGGTCGCGGCCGTTTGGTCGTGCCGCACTCATCCGGCCAAACTGACCGCGACATAGAGCACGGCCGCTCCGATCAGCGTCATCACCGTCGTCAGCAACTTCGGATGGGCATGATAGCTCTCCGGGATCAGGTCGCTCGCACCCAGATAGAGGAAAAAGCCCGCGAACAGGCCGAGCACGACACCGAATTTTGCCGGCGGCAACGAGTAGAGGAGCGTTGAGGCGATGCCGAGGGCCGGTGCGAGGGCATCCGCGGCCAGCCAGGAGAGCGCCCTGCGCCGCGGTGCGCCGTTGCGCATCACGAGGTTCATGGTGTTGATGCCGTCGGAGAAGTCGTGCGCGAGCACGGCGATCGCGACCACGAGGCCGATCGCGTGCGAGGCCTGGAAGGCGAGGCCGATCGCGACGCCGTCGAGGGTGCTGTGCGCGCACAGCACCGCCGCGCCGAACGGTCCATGTCGCGCCGGGGGCGCATCCGGCGCCACGGCGTGGGCGTGCGTCGCGCCGTGCAAGGCAAGCCATCGATCCATGACCAGGTAGCCGAGAAATCCCGTCGCCGTCCAGGCGAGGATCGCGGTTGCACCCGCCTTTGCGGCACCGAAGGCGATCGATTCAGGCATCAAATCGAAGAAGGCGACGCCGATCACGGCGCCGGCGCTGAATCCGAGGATCAGGTGCAGCTTGTCGTGCAAGCGCAACGCGAGCAGGCCGCCGGTGAAGGTGCTGGCGAACGCGGCGCAGGCGATGAGGAGCAGCAACATGGGAAATGACGTTTCCTGGGAGGGGCCTGACGTCCGAGCGGCGGAGATTATAGCCGCTGCGGCCGCGAGCAGACGCATTCGCCCGCCGGGCCGCGCGCCGTCGGTCCATAAATTTGCGAAGGAGCCGGCAGATTGCGCGAAAACTTGAGGCGTCGATTGTCAAATTGCGAAGCCGATCACGAACTCTTAAGGGAATGCCGCAAGAATGCCGCCAGGGCCGGCACTGACGCCGGTTTAAGTTAAGCGACGCAAATGCAAACAGGAGTATTCATGCGCAAGATTCTTACGGCGACCCTCGCGGCGGGGACCTTGGTGGCCGGATTCGCCCATGCCGCCGGCAGCACGGCCTCAGCCAGTTTCCAAGTGAGCGCGACGGTGCAGGCGACCTGCTCGGCGACGGCCAATCCGCTCAACTTCAACACGTACGTACCGGGAAATGGCAACGTCACCGCCAATACGACCATCAACGTCAAGTGCACGAACGGCACTGCCTACACGGTGGCGCTGAATGGCGGTTCGACCTCCGGTGGTACGATTGGACAGCGATTGATGGCGAACGGCACCAATACGTTGCAGTACAATCTGTACACGAATGCGACCTGGACGACGCTGTTCGGGGATGGCACGACCAGCGGTTCGAAGACCGACGGCGGCACCGGCGCTGGTACGGCGACCGTGCAGAGCTACACCGTTTACGGGCAATTGCCGGATAACACGACCAACCAGGCCGCGATACCGGGCACCTATGCCGACACGATCCAGGTCACGATTGCCTACTAAGACAGGAACCTCGCGGCGATGCTGAAGGTTTGCATCAAGTGGTTGATGCCCGTGATATGGCTCGCGGCGGCACAGATCGCCGCCGCGAGCACCTTCGATATTTCGCCGATCCGCGCCGAGTTGAGCGGACAACATCGGATACAGGCGCTGACCTTGACGAACGTCGACGACGCGCCGGTCGTCATTCAGATGCGTCTGGTCCGATGGTCACAGGAGAATGGCGCAGATCGACTCGAGGACACGCGCGACCTGCTCGCCGCGCCGCCGGTGATGCAAATCCCGGCGCATGGCGAACAAATCATTCGTGTGGCGCTGCGCCGCGCTCCGGACCCGAGCCGGGAACTGTCCTACCGGGTCATATTCCAGGAGGTGCCGCGCGCGGCACCGAAGAACTTCATGGGTCTGCGCATCGCGTTGCGCCTGAGCGTGCCGGTGTTCGTCGCACCGGCGCACGGTAAAGCGCACGCCCGGCTCGCCTGGAGCGCCCAATGGCTGCCGGGCGGCAAGTTGCGCCTCAGCGCGGCCAACCGCGGCACCGGCCACATTCAGGTGACGGACTTCGCGTTGCGATTCGGCGCCTCCCCGCTGCCCGCGACCGGGATCTCGGCGAAGTACGTTCTGCCCGGCAGCACGATGAGTTGGACCCTGACGCCGCCGGCCGGCGTCGATCATCACGCGGCCGTTTCGATCCACGGCCACAGCGACCAAGGCGATTTCTCGGCCAACGTTGCCATCCACGCCCGGTAATCCGCATTCGGGTGCGGCAAGATCGTGGCGTCCCTATCCCCCTCTCTCGCCCTCGATCGAACATATTCTGGGCTGCTCGTATTGCTGCTGCTCGCCGTCTGCGGTCGCGCGGCGTTCGCCGGGGCCGCGCCGGCGCCGGTGCTGCACGAAGCGGTGCTGCAGGTGGCGCTCGATCACGGCGGGCCGGGACACATGCTCGTCGTGCTGCGCGGCGCGGGCGATGCGCTCTACCTCGATGCCACGGACTTCTCCCGCCTGCACTTGAAGCTGCCGGCGACCCGGCCGATTCTGCACGGCGGCCGGCGGTATTTTTCGCCGGCGGCTTTGCCTGGCTGCCGCGTCATGATCGACGAGCGCTTGCAACGAGCGCTGATCTCGGCTCCGCCGGGCGCGTTCGAGACCACCGAATTCAGTGCCGCGGCGCATCGCGAGACACCCGTCACGCCGGCCTCGCCGGGGGCGTTTTTCAACTATCAGTTGTACGGCCAGCAGGTGTCCGGACAAACGAGCGGCGGAGTATACGGAGATCTCGGTTTGTTCGCCGGCGCCGGCGTGCTCACCAACACGGTCGCGGGCCGCGACAGCGGCTCGCAGGGCAGCCTCGTGCGCCTCGATACGACCTATACGCGGGACTTCCCGGCGCGGCTCGCGACCTTGAACATCGGCGATGCGATCAGCGATGGGGCCAACTGGGGCTACGCGGTGCGCTATGCCGGCATCCGCTGGAGCCGCAACTTCGCGCTGCGGCCGGACCTCGTGACCACGCCGCTGCTCTCGGCGAGCGGCAGCGCCACCGTGCCGTCGACGGTCGATGTGTTCGTCAACAATCAGTTGGTCACCAGCAAGCAGGTGCCGCCCGGGCCGTTCGTGATCAACCAGTTGCCGACCGTCTCCGGGACGGGCAACGTGAATGTGGTGGTGCGCGACGCGCTCGGCCGCGAACAGGTGCTGACCCAGAGTTTCTACTCGAGCGCGAGCCTGCTCGCGCCGGGCCTCAGCCAATATTCCTTCAACCTCGGCAGCATCCGCTCCGATTATGCGATCGCCAGCGACCACTATGGCCCGATGCTCGCCGAGGCGAGTTATCGACGCGGGCTGAGCAATGATCTGACGCTCGAGGGGCACGGCGAGGTGCTCGCCCACGGTGCGCACGCCGCCGGCGTCGACGCGGCGGTCGGGGTCGGGGATTTCGGCTTGTTGACCTTCAACCTCGTGCAAGGCGGCGACGCTTCCGGCTCTGGCTGGCTGCGTGGCATCGGTTTCGAACATCGCGGCTCGCGGGCAAGCTTCGTGCTCGACGATTCCTGGTACGACCGGCATTTCGCGCAGGTCGGGCAACCGAGCGATCCTTCGTTCCGACTTCGCGAACGGCTGCTCGCGCAGGCCGGTATCAGCGTCGGCCGCTTCGGTTCGTTGTCGCTCGCCTATGTGCGCGAGCGCTATCGCGGCATAGCATCGCAACAAACCTTGAGCCTCACGCAAAACGTGAGTCTCGGACACTATGGCGCGCTCAATCTGACCGTGACGAGGCAGTTCGGCGCGCAAGGCGCCACCAGTGCCTATCTGCTCTATGTGTTGCCGTTCGGCGGCCGCAGTGCGGCCACCGCGTCCGCGGTTGGCGGCAGCGGTCCGGGTGCGCCGGCGAATGAAGCGATCGCGTCGGTCGCGAAGAGTCCGCCGATCGGGCCGGGCAGCGGCTACCGGTTCAGTGCGTCGAGCACCGGCAATTACGATGCGGACTGGCAGCAACAATTCACCGCCGCCGACCTCGAGGTCGAAGCGGCCCGCAATGCCGGAGTCTCCGGACGCAACGCCTATTTCACCGGTTCGCTGACCTGGCTCGATGGTCAGGTGCACGCGACGCGCTCCATCGACGGCAGCTTTGCGATGGTGGATCTGAACGGCCTGAAGAACGTGCCGATCTACGTCGAAAATCAATTGACGGCGCGCACCGATTCCTCCGGCAAGGCGATCCTATACAATCTACGGCCTTATGAGTCCAATCGCATCAGCGTCGATCCGACCGATCTGCCGTTCGACACGCAAATTGGCGCGGCGAGCATGATCGTCGCGCCGCCGTACCGCAGCGGTATCGTGGTGCGTTTTCCGATCGAACGCGTTCGCGGCGCGACCTTCCGTCTGCTGCGCGGCAACGGCAAAGCGGTGCCGGTCGGCGCGCTCGTCGACTTCCATGGCGGCTCCTTCCCGGTCGTTCTGCATGGCCTCGTCTACGTGACCGGATACGACCATGGACTCGGCGGTGAGGCTCACTGGCCGGGCGGGGCTTGCCGTTTCGAACTACCGGCCCCGGTCGGTCGGCAGACGCTGCCGGATCTCGGCAAGATCCGCTGCCGCGCGCCGCCCAACCGGCGGGGCGGGGCGCGATGAACGGGCGTCCTGCATTCGCGGCAGGCGCTTGGCTGTTCGCCGTGGCGTGCGCCGCATCGCTCGTCGTCGCGCCCGCGACCGCCGCGATCGTCGTTCGTTGCTCGGCAAGCGCGGGCAGCATCAACTTCGGGGTCTACAACCCGCTCGCCGGGACGGGCGATGCCTCGGTCGGCACCTTGATGGTCAATTGCAGCGGCAGCGGGCGGGGCTCGACCCGGATCACCATCGGCGTGAGCCTGAGCCCCGGGTTGAGCGGCAACTATGGGGTGCGCAAGATGCTCTCCGGAGCGAGCGCGCTCGACTACAACATCTACTGGGACCCGCAACACACGATCGTGATGGGCGACGGTACCGGCGGATCCTATTCCGGCACCGCCGGCCCGATCACCATCTTCAACGGCGGCACCGTCCAGGCCACCGGCACGATGTACGGTTATGTGCCGGCGCGGCAGAATCCCAACCCCGGCAGCTACGTCGATGTGATCACCGTCACCGTCACCTATTGATCGCTGAGGTCGATCTAGAGGGGTCGCACGGCGAGGCGGATCGGCCAGGGATAGTCCCCGGCGCGCAGGCCCGGGACGAGATTGAAGCGCATGCTGAACTGCAGTCGGCGTTCTTGTGGCCGCTGCCAGCGCTCGATGATCGTGCCGCCGTCGGGGCCGAGAGCGACGTCGGCATCGAGGCCGTGAATCTCGATCGACGCGGCGATCGGCATGACGGGGATCACGTCGAGCGCGAAGCCGGCCGGACTGTTGCTCTTGACCCGCACGCCGATCGGCGTGCTCGTGTCGACGTAGCCGTGGCGCAGATCCGTTGCCGAGATGCTGAGGAACGCGGGATTCGACACCTGTTCGAGCCGCGCAACTGCCTGGACGGTGACCGCGACGCCGAAACGCGCGCTCGAGCTGACCGTGCCGGCGCCGACGTTTGCGCCGGTCGCGGTGACCAGGGTCGCCGCCAGTGCGAGTCTGCGCAGGGAGTTGCTCATCTTGCGCTCAGCCACCCTCACGTGCCGGTTGTACGTCCACCCCTTTTGTCGGCCCGCGGGAGGCCGACTTTAGCGATTTTATCGATTGACCGTGCGCCTCGCGTTCACCGATAAGGGTACGCGCTTGCAGAGAAAAACGGTGACGGGAGTGTTCCGAGATGATGAGGCAGCGATTTTACATCGGTTTCGCGGTGGCGATGGCACTCGCGAGGGCGCAATTCGCCCACGGCGATGAGTTTTCCCCGATCGTCGTCTCGGCGACGCGCATGGCTGAGCCGAGCTTCGATCTGCCGATCGCCATCTCCAGCGTCGACCGGGCGCAGATCCAGGATGGCCAGCCGCGCGTGAACCTCTCCGAGGCGCTGCTCGCGGTGCCCGGCATCTCGGCACAGAGCCGCCAGAACTACGCGCAGGATCTGCAGATCTCGATCCGCGGTTTCGGCGCGCGATCGAGTTTCGGCGTGCGCGGCGTCCGCCTGTACGCGGACGGCATCCCCGGGACGATGCCGGACGGCCAGGGTCAGTTCGCGAACTTCGACATGGGCTCGGCCGCGCGCATCGAGGTCTTGCGCGGGCCGTTCTCGGCGCTCTACGGGAATTCCTCGGGCGGCGTGATTTCGGTGTACACCGAGAACGGACCGCCCGGAGTGCGCATCGGCGCGAACGCCGAATACGGCAGCTTCGCGACCCAGCGCTACGCACTTAAGGCCGAAGGCGATCACGGCCGGGTCAACTACGTGGTCGACGCCGCGCACTTGCAGACGAACGGCTACCGTGATCACAGCAGCGCGCAGCGCAACAACCTCAATTCCAAGGTCAAGGTGAGCCTAGGCCGTAACAACAAGTTGACCCTGGTCACGAATGCGATCCAGACGCCCTACGTGCAGGATCCGCTCGGTCTGACCCGCGCCCAGCTCGCCGCCAATCCGACACAGGCCGGCGGGCTTGCGGTGCTCTACAACACCCGCAAGGACCTGAGTCAGGAGCAGTTCGGTGCGATCCTCGACAGCACCTTGAGCGCCACGGACGCGTTGTCGGTGATGACTTACACCGGACACCGCGCGATCACCCAGTTCCAGGCGATTCCGAAGGCCTCGCAGATGATCTCGACGAGCCCGGGCGGGGTGATCGATTTGTCGAACAATTACTGGGGCACGGACGTGCACGTGCGCGATCACCGCGAAGTCGGCGGCACGCCCCTGACCGTCACCGCGGGACTTGCGTATGACGATCTCGAGGAGTCGAAGCGCGGCTACCAGAATTTCATCGGCAATCAGCTCGGCGTCGAGGGCGCGATGCGTGCCAACGAGGCGACCCACGTCTACGATTTCGACCAGTATCTGCAGGCCGAATGGATTCCGGGCCGACGTTGGCGGGTGCTCGCCGGTGCGCGCCATAGCGTGGTCGACGTCGCCGCGCACGATCATCTCGCGGCGCCCGGCGCGGGCGCGAGCGGCGTGAGCTACTCGGCCACCGACCCCGTGGCCGGCGTCACGTTCAAGGCGACGCCGCATCTGAACCTGTATGCCGCCTATGGGCGCGGATTCGAGACGCCGACCTTGGTTGAACTTGCGTATCGGTCCACGGATGGCTCGATTCCGGGGCTGAATCTGGGGCTTGCGCCGGCGACCAGCAGCGACTTCGAGGTTGGCGTGAAAGCCGAGCGCCGGTGGCTGCGCGCGGACCTCGATGCGTTTTATGTCAAAACCCACAATGAGCTCGCGGTGCTTGCGAGCGCAGGCGGCCGCACCGTCTATCAAAACATCGGCCAGACGCGCAGGCGTGGTGCCGAACTCTCGGTCGACGCCGCCCTTTCAGGCGGGTTCGATCTGCGGGTGGCGTACACCTACCTGCGCGCCGTGGTCGCGCAGTCCTATGCGACCTGCACCGGCTTGCCGTGCCGGCCCGCGACCGTGCAGGCCGGCAGCTACCTGCCGGCCGTGCCGATGAATGCCTTTTACGCCGGTCTGACGTGGGAATACGCGCCGGCCGGATTCACGGTCACCGCGGAGACGCAGAGCCGGGCGCGGATCTACGTCAACGATTTGAATACCGATGCGGCGGCCGGCTACTGGGTGGCGAATGTGCGTTTCGGCTTGCACCAATCGACGCGCCGCTGGC
>JABEVI010000126.1 GCA_013044085.1 Steroidobacteraceae bacterium | reverse complement strand
TCGTCTTGGTCACCGCGTTCTTGCTCGCGTTGATCGCTTCGTCGAGCTGAATCGTCAGAATGTCGCCGACATGCCGTGCCTTCAGATCGGCGAACAACTCCATCGGCCGGCCGGCCTGAAAGATCGCCCCGGCGGTGCGCGCCGGCGGCGGTGGTGGCGGCGGCACGACCGGCAGCACCGGACCCGCGGGGCGGGTCGGCAGCATGCCGCAGCCGGACAAGCACGCGACGAGGAGCGCGGCCGCAGCGCACCGTAAGTGGGAGGTGCCGTTCATGACAGGTTCGAGGTGAGGAACTGCAGCATCTGATTGGTCGTGTTGATCGCCTTCGAGTTCATCTCGTAGGCGCGCTGGCACTCGATCATGTTGACGAGTTCAGTGACCGAGTTGACGTTCGAGGTCTCGAGAGCGCCCTGCTGCAGGGTGCCGATGCCGCTCGTACCGGGCGTGCCGACCTGCGGGGCGCCGCTCGACGCCGATTGCACCAAAAGGTTGTTGCCGGTCGGCTGCAGTCCCTCATCGTTGATGAAGGTGGCGAGCTGGATCTGGCCGACCGACGTCGGCTTCGCCGAGCCGGGCACGGTCACGGAGACGGTGCCGTCGGAACCGATCGTGATCGACTGCGCCGTCGACGGAATCGTGATCGCGGGCGAGAGCGGATAGCCGCTCGCGTTGACGACGTTGCCCTGCGAATCGAGCGAGAAAGAGCCGTCACGCGTGTAGGCGAGCGTACCGTCGGGCATCGTGATCTGAAAGAATCCAAGACCGGTGATCGACATGTCGAGGGGACCGTTGGTCTGCAGCACGCTGCCCTGCGAGTAGTCTTTCGCGGTCGCGGCGATGCGCACGCCGGTGCCGAGCGACAGGCCGGTCGGGTACTGGGTGTTCTGGGTGCTCTGCGCGCCGACCTGTTGCACGGTCTGGTACATCAAGTCCTGGAACGACGCCCGATCGGCCTTGAAGCCGGTGGTGCTGACATTGGCGAGATTGTTGGCGATGACCGCCATGCGCGTGTTCTGCGCATCGAGTCCCGTTTTCGCCGCCCAAAGTGCTAAATCCATGATTGCCTTCCTCCGCCGCTACTGCATCAACTTTTCGGCGCTTTGCTGGTTCTGATCGCTCGAATTCATGCTCTTGATCTGCAGCTCGTAGAGACGCTGCAACTGGATCATGTTGACGAGCGACTGCGCGGCGTTGACGTTGCTCGACTCGAGAACGCCCGAAGACACGGTCACCGACAGGTCCGCCTTCGCCTTGCCGCCGTTCTTCATGTGCAACAGCCCGTCCGGCCCCTTGACGAGGTCCTGTGTCGGCGGATCGACGAGCTTGATCTTGTCGACCTGCGACTGCGCCGAGGGGCTCAGCCCGAGCGGCACGACCGAGACGGTGCCATCGCTGCCGATCGTCACCTGCGTCGAAGGCGGGATCGCGACCGGACCGGAGTTCGACAACACCGGCAGGCCGCTCGCCGTCGTGATCATGCCGTTCGCCGTGACCCGCAGATCACCGGCGCGGGTGTAGGCTTCCGAGCCATCCGGCGCCTGCACGGCGATGAAGCCGGACCCGTTGACCGCGATGTCGAGGTTGCGGCCCGTGTCCTGCATGACGCCGGCGCCGAAGTCGACGGCGGAGTTCGCGGCGACCGCGTTGACGCGCGTCGGATAGCCGGGACCGTAGACCGGTTCGCTGGTGAACTCGACGCCGTTGGCGAGGAAGCCGACGGTGTCGGCGTTGGCGATATTGCCGTTGTTCACCGCCTGCGCGAGCATGATCTGCTTCGCGCCGGTCATCGCCACATAAAGTCCCCGGTCCATGCTTAGTGCGCCATGTTGATGACGGTCTGCGACAGCTGGTTGGCGGTCGTGATGATCTGCGCATTGGCCTGGAAGGCGCGCTGCGCCGTGATCATGTTGACCAGCTCCGCGGTCAGATCGACGTTCGAACTCTCGAGCGCGCCGGACTGGATGCTGCCGAAGCCGGCCGAAGCGGCCGTGCCCTGCACGACGTTGCCGGACGTGAAGGTCTCGGACCAGTTCGTGTCACCGAGCTGTTTGAGGCCCTGCGGATTTGGAAAATTCGCAAGCGCGAGCTGGCCGAGCTGGGTCGATCGGCCGTTCGTATACACCGCGGAGACGATGCCGGACGGGTCGATCGAGACCGTGCTCAACTGTCCGGTCGCATAGCCGTTCTGCGTGATCGCGGTGACGCCGAACTGCGAGCCGTACTGCGTGGTGCCGCCGAAGTTGAAGCTCAGACTCATCGGGTTGGCGCCGCCCGGGGGCGTGAATGACGGAAAGTTGAGGCTGCCGCCAACCGGGCTCGTCACGGCGCCGGTGCTCGAGAAGCTGATCGTTTGTGCCGGTGTCGGCGTGCCGCCGAGCGGCGAGCCGTTGACCGTCATGTAGACGTTCCACTGATTCGGTGTCGCCGTTTGCGCGAAGTAGAACGTCGCCGGATAGGCGTTGCCGAGCGAGTCGTAGACGGTCGTCGACGTCGACTGGTTGTAGGTCTGGGAATTGGTCGGATCGAAGGGCGTGACCACCGGCGGCGTCGAATTCGCCGGCAGGTTCAGGGTCACCGTGCCGGTGGAGGTCGCGAGCGGCGCGCTCTGCGCGGTCTGCAGGTTCAGGTCGGCGAGCGAGCCGGTGTTGAAGCCGCCGGTCACGAGCGGCGGATAGACCTGCAGGGCCTGGCCGGTCGAACTGACGACGTTGCCGCTGGAATTTTCCTGAAACTGGCCATTGCGCGAATAGACGGTGCCGCTCGCATCTTTGAGCGTGAAGAAACCGTCACCGCTGATGGCCAGATCGAGATTCGAGGACGTCGTGGTGATGTTGCCCTGGGTGAACTGCTGCGCCGTGTTCGCGAGGCGCACGCCCTCACCGACCACCGAGGTGTTGAGATTGACGGCGCCCGAGGCGTAGACGTCGGCGAATTCGGCGCGCGAGGCCTTGAAGCCGACCGTGTCGGCGTTGGCAATGTTGTTGGCGGTGACATCGAGACCCGAGCTGGCGGCCGTGAGGCCTGACAGGGCGATGCTGAAGGAAGGCATGATGATTCTCCTGAGGGATTCAGTTGGAAATCTGCTGCACGTTCGTGAACGGCACGCTGCCGAGGCCGGCGACGTTCAGCGTCAGGCCGCTCGAGCCCGCGCCCATGGTCACGCTCTGCACGGTGCCGTTGACGTAGGTGCCGAGGGCGGTACCCGAACTGACCCCGGCGACCTGCGCGCTCAGCGTGTACTGGCCGGCCGGCGCCTGCGAACCGTCGCCGAGCGTGCCGTTCCAGCTGAAATTCGCAAGTCCGGCCGGCTGCGCCCCCAGATTCAGCTGTTGCACGAGCACACCGCTGCTGTTGGCGATGTTCAGCACCACCTGCCCGCTCGTCTGCGGCACCTGCACCGCGCCGCTGACCGTTGCGCCGGCGCTCGGCAGATTCGCCTGCGAACTGGCCACCAGGGCTTGATGACCGAGGAGCGAGGACGCCTGCAGGGCCTGGCTCGAGACCAGCGAACTCGACAGCGATGAAAACGAGGTGTTCAGCTGCGTGATGCCCTGGACCTCGCTGAGCGAGGCCAGCTGGCTGAGGAACTGGCTGCTGTCGACCGGGCTCGTCGGATCCTGGTTCTTCAGTTGCGCGAGCATCAGCGTCAGGAAATTCGCGCCGCCGAGCGTCGTCGTGCTGGCCGCCGATGTCGCGGCACCGGCTGTGGCACCGGTGACGCCGGCGGTCCCGGAGGGTGCGTAGGTCGACGGCAGACCGTTCGTGTTGATGGTCATTGACAGGTTCCTCGGGGCGCTCAACGGCCCATGGCGATGGTTTTCAGCAACAGGTCGCGCGCCGTATTGATCGCATCGACGTCGGTTGCGAAGGATCGGTTCGCGGAGATCATGTTGGCCATCTCCTCGATCGGATTGACGTTCGACATGTAAACGTAGCCCTTCGCATTGGCGAGCGGCGAATCGGGCTGATAGCGCATCTCGGCCGGAGCCTGGCTCTCTACGATCCCGAGCACGCGCACACCGGCGATCGCGCCGGCGGTGTTCGGATCCGCGGTGGCGCTCTTCATGATCGTCTGGAACACCGGTTCGCGGGCACGATAGACCGTCGCCGCATTGCCACTCTCGCTCTCGGCGTTGGCGAGATTGCTCGCCGTCGTATTCAACCGGATCGTCTCGGCGTTGAGCGCCGAGCCGGCGATGTTGAAGACACTAAACAAGGACATCTTCTTGCACTCCCCTGGCGGCCCTACTGGCCGGTGATCGCCAACTGCAGATCGGAGATCTCGTCATTGATGAAACCGAGGCTCGCCTGGTAGCGCACATTGTTCTCGGCGAATGCCGCCTGTTCGATCGGCATCTCGACCGTGTTGCCGTCGAGCGAGGGCTCGTACGGGTTGCGGTACTTCAGCGGCGTGGCCCCCGGGCGGCCGCCGCCGCTCGAGATTTGGCCAGGCTCGGTCACCGCAAGCGCCAGATGCGAGGCATCCTCGGATTGCGACAGAATCGAGCGGAAGTCGATGTCGCGGGCCTTGTAGCCCGGGGTGTCGGCGTTCGCAAGATTGGCGGCGAGTACGGCGACGCGCTCACCGTAGAGCAGCAGCGCCTTTTGATGGATACCGAACAAGTTCTCGAACATGGCGTAAGACCTCCTCGACCGAGAACAAAGCAAGAGCCATGCCAAGGGCTGAAAGTGCCTGGATGTGTGAGCGATCTCTCCTTTCAGCGCCAAC
>JABEVI010000020.1 GCA_013044085.1 Steroidobacteraceae bacterium | reverse complement strand
GCGGCAAGTGCGGCGGCTGCCGAGGCCGACGCCGGCCTCGCGCAGTTCCTGCCGAGCGGCCCGGATCAGACCGAGGACACCGTCCAGGCCTTGTTGATCGACGCCTGTTTTCGCGCCGAGCGGCGCATTCTCGCCGTCACACCGTACTTCGTACCGGATGCGTCGCTGGAAATCGCCTTCCGGCTCGCCGCACGGCGGGGCATCGCTATCGACGTCTGCCTGCCGCACCACTCGAATCACCGCCTCGCCGATTTCGCCCGCAACCGCACGCTGCGCGCGCTCAGCGACGCCGGCGTGCGCTTTCACCTCTTGCCCTACATGGTGCATGCGAAAGCAGTGGTGATCGACGCCTCGCTCGCGCTCTGCGGCTCGGTGAACCTCGATTCTCGCAGCCTGCTGCTGAACTATGAATCCGCGTTCGTTCTGTACGGCAGCGCACCGATCGAGGCTCTGGCGGCCTGGATCAATGCGCTGCTACCGGGAGCGCGCCGGTTCGAGCGGCACGCCCCGGGTCTGTGGCGCGATCTGGCCGAGGGCCTGCTGCTATCGCTCGCTTACCAGCTTTAGCCGCCGACCCTTGAATCGGCGCGGCTCGACCAGAGTATCCTAGCGGGACCTTCACGGCCGGAACGGGCGCATGGCGCCAGGGTGAGCGGTGGATTTCAAGGACTACTACAAGATCATGGGCGTCGCCCGCGACGCGAAAGAAGCCGAGATCAAGCAGGCTTACCGCAAACTTGCACGCAAATATCACCCCGATGTGAGCAAGGTGAAGGATGCCGAAGCGCGCTTCAAGGAACTCGGCGAAGCCTATGAAGTGCTGAAGAATCCCGAGAAGCGCGCCGCCTACGACCAGCTCGGGTCCGGCCACCGCGCCGGCGAGCAATGGAGACCGCCGCCCGATTGGGACGCCGGTTTCGAATTTAGCGGCGCCGGCGAGCGCACCGGACAGCACGCCGACGATCGCGCCTACAGCGAATTCTTCGAATCCCTGTTCGGCCGCGCCGGCCGTGCCGGCGGCCGCAGCGGCGAGCCCCGGGGCGGCGAGGACCATCACGCCAAGGTGCTGCTCGACCTCGACGCGACACTCGCAGGCGGCACCCGCTCGATCGTGCTGCGCGTTCCGGAAGTGGATGCCGAGGGCCGGCTGCTCGTCAAGGAGCGGACCTTGAACGTGCAGATTCCGAAAGGCATTCTGCCGGGCCAGACGATCCGGCTCGCAGGCCAAGGCACACGCGCGCCGGGCGGCGGCGCCGGCGATCTGTACATCGAGGTCGAATTCCAGCCACACCGGCTCTACCAGCTCGACGGCCGCGATCTGATCCTCGAGCTGCCGCTCGCGCCCTGGGAGGCGGTGCTCGGCGCGACGGTGACCACGCCGACGCCGGGCGGGCCGATCGAGCTGAAGATCCCGCCGGGCTCCAAGGCCGGCGCGAAGCTGCGCGTGAAAGGCCGCGGCATTCCCTCCTCGCCGCCCGGAGACTTGTACGTACTCATGCAGATCGCGTTGCCGCCGACCGCCGACGAGAAGACGCGCGCCGCCTACCGAGCGCTCGCGGCCGCCGCGCCGTTCGACCCACGCGCACGACTGGGAGTGTGAACGCCGATGACACCGAGAAACGCCGACATTCTTCAGGGCTGCATCGTCGAGTGCGACCAACCCCTGTCGATCGAGGACCTGAGCCGGCTGTGCGCGACCGAGGCGAGCTGCATCGTCGAATTGGTCGAGGAAGGCATCCTCGCGAACGAAGGGGAGGCACCGCCGGTCTGGCGCTTCGGCGCCGATGCGGTGCGCCGCGCACGCGTCGCGCTGCGCCTGCAACGCGACCTCGAGGTCAACCTCGCCGGCGTCGCGCTCGCGCTCGACCTGCTCGATGAGATCGAGCGCTTGCGCCGGCGTCTGTACCTGGGTGGCTGAAGGCATGAACAGCCCACCGTCCGATGCGTTCGTGTTCTTCGGCGCGACCGGCGACCTCGCCTTCAAGAAGATCTTCCCCGCGCTGCAGGCGATGTTCCGAAACGGCGAAATGGACCTGCCGATCATCGGCGTCGCCCACGCCGGCTGGACGCTCGAGGACCTGCGGCGCCGGGCACGCGCGAGTCTCGAGCACGCCGGCACCTTCGATGCCGCGGCCTTCGAACGGCTCGCCGCGCGCCTCGCTTACGTCGACGGCGATTACGGTGAATCGGCGACCTTCGAGAAATTGCGCGCGCAACTCGCCGGCGCGGCGCGGCCGATCCACTACCTGGCGATCCCGCCGAGCCTGTTCGGCGAGGTGATCGACGGTCTCGGCTGCAGCGGCGCCGCCAAGGATGCGCGCGTGATCGTCGAGAAACCCTTCGGCCGCGACCTCGCGAGCGCGCAGGCGCTCGATCAGACCCTGCACGCGGTGTTTCCGGAGAACTCGATCTTCCGGATCGATCATTATCTCGGCAAGGAGGCGGTTCAGAACCTGCTGTACTTCCGCTTCGCGAACGCCTTCCTCGAACCGATCTGGAATCGGCATTTCGTGAACGACATCCAGATCACGATGGCCGAATCCTTCGGCGTCGAGGGCCGTGGCGCGTTCTACGACGAGGTCGGCGCGCTGCGCGACGTCGTCCAGAACCATCTCCTGCAGGTGCTCGCGCTGCTCGCGATGGATGCGCCGACGCGCGATGATCCGCAGGCGATGCAGGCCGAGAAGCTGCGCCTGTTCCGCGCGATCCGCCCGCTCGAGCCGGGCGATCTCGTTCGCGGACAATTCCGCGGCTACCGCGCCGAAAAGGGCGTCGCCCCCGCCTCCGGGGTCGAGACCTTCGCGGCCCTGCGGCTGCAGATAGACACCTGGCGCTGGGCCGGCGTGCCCTTTTATCTGCGGGCGGGCAAGTGCCTGCCGGCGACGATGACGGAAGTCATCGTCAACTTGAAGCCGCCGCCGCTCGCGATCTTCGGCGGCCAACCGGCCGCACCGCCGAATTACTTCCGCTTCCGCCTCAGTCCCCATGTGGTGATCTGCGCCGGCGCATCGGTCAAGCGCGTCGGCGAGTCGATGCACGGCGAACCGGTCGAACTCATCGCCCGGCACGACTCGATCGCCGAGCAATCCCCGTACGAGCGCCTTCTCACGCAGGCGATCCGCGGCGACAACACGCTGTTCACCCGCGATGACTGCGTCGAGGCCGCCTGGCGCATCTTCGACCCGCTGCTCGCCGACCCGCCGCCGGTCATCATGTATGAGCCCGGCAGCTGGGGACCTCCCGCGGCCGCGGGCGTGATGCGCGGAACCGACACTTGGCACAATCCGACCATCGGAGCAACAGCACAATGACATCGATCACGCAGCAACTGCACGACCTCGGCCAGAGTCTCTGGCTCGACAACATCACCCGCGCGATGCTCGACGATGGCACGCTGCGCCGCTACGTCGAGCGCTTTTCGGTGACGGGGCTCACCTCGAATCCGACGATTTTCGACGAGGCGATCGCCGCCACCGCCGCGTACGACGTTTCGATCCGCGAACTCGCCCGCAGCGGGCTCGCCGGCGAGGATCTGTTCGTCGAGATTGCCCTGCAGGATCTGCGCCGCGCGGCCGACATCCTGCGCCCCGTCTACGAGGCGAGCGACGGCGCCGACGGCTGGGTGTCCATGGAGGTCTCGCCGCTGATCGCCGATGACACGGCGGCGACGGTCGCGGCCGCGCGCCGCATCCACAGCCAGGCCGACCGGCCGAATCTCTTCGTGAAGATTCCGGGCACGGTGGCCGGACTCGCCGCGATCGAGGAATCGATCTTCGCCGGCGTGCCGATCAACGTCACCTTGTTGTTCTCGCGCGAACAGTACCTGGCGGCCGCCGAGGCCTATCTTCGCGGCATCGAGCGGCGGCTCGCCGCCGGGCTCGGCGCCCGCGTCGAATCGGTGGCCTCGCTGTTCGTCAGCCGCTGGGACCGCGCGGTCGCGGGACGCGACCCGGCGCCGCTCGAGCAAGGACTCGGCGTCGCGATCGCGCGCCGCAGCTACCGCACCTACCGCGAACTGCTCGCCTCGGCGCGCTGGCGCGCGCTCGCCGACGCCGGCGCGCGCGCACAGCGCCTGCTGTGGGCGAGCACCGGGGTGAAGGACCCTCACGCACGCGCGAGCGTCTACGTCGAGGCGCTCGCGGCGCCCGGGACGATCGACACGATGCCCGAGAAGACGCTGCTCGCGTTCGCCGCCGACGGCCGCGTCGGCGCGGCGCTCGCGGAGGACGGCGGCGATGCCGAGGAGGTGATCGCCCGCTTCGGGCGCGCGGGCGTCGACGTCGCGGCACTCGGCACAAAGCTTCAGGTCGACGGCGCCGCCGCCTTCGTCACCTCCTGGCAGAATCTGCTGACCCGCATCGCCGCCAAGAGCGCGGCTCTCGAGGACCGATGAACCCCAAGCTCAGCCCGCTCGCCGGCAAACCGGCGACGCCCGACCTGCTCACCGACATTGCGCGCCTCGTCACCGCCTACTTCACCGAGCGGCCGGACCCCTCCGAGGCCGCCGAGCGGGTCGCCTTCGGCACCTCCGGCCATCGCGGCGGTTCGCTCGAGCGCTCCTTCACCGAATCGCACGTGATCGCGATCAGCCAGGCAATCTGCGAGTACCGCCGCGCCAACCGGATCGATGGACCGCTGTACCTCGGCTTCGACACCCACGCCCTCTCGGCACCGGCCTTTGCAAGCGCGCTCGAGGTGCTCGCCGCGAACGGCGTCGAGACCATGATCGCCGCGGGCGACGAATACACGCCGACGCCGGCGATCTCGCACGCGATCCTCTGCCACAATCGCGGCCGGCGCGAGCATCTCGCCGACGGCATCGTGATCACGCCCTCGCACAACCCGCCGGACAGCGGTGGCTTCAAGTACAACCCGCCGAACGGCGGTCCGGCCGACACGGCCGTGACCTCCTGGATCGAGGAGCGCGCGAA
The DNA here is from genome assembly GCA_013044085.1 of Steroidobacteraceae bacterium. GTDB lineage: Bacteria > Pseudomonadota > Gammaproteobacteria > Steroidobacterales > Steroidobacteraceae > Bog-1198. The sequence goes on along the minus strand of JABEVI010000020.1, from coordinate 10,930 downwards.
CCGTCTGCTGGAGGACGCGCTCGGCGGGGTCCGTCGCATGGACTTCGCGAAGGCGCGGCGCGCGCCGACGACGCACTCGCACGACTATCTGTCGGCCTACGTCGATGAGCTCGGCAAGGTCCTCGACATGGACGCAATCCGCGGCTCGACGATACGCATCGGCGTCGACCCGCTCGGCGGCGCCGGCGTGCACTACTGGGCGCGCATCGCCGAACGCCATCGGCTGCGGCTCGACGTGATCAGCGCCGAGGTCGACCCGACGTTCCGCTTCATGAGCCTCGACTGGGACGGGCGCATCCGCATGGATCCGTCCTCGCCCTACGCGATGCAGCGCCTCATAGGGCTGCGCGAGCGCTATGACGTCGCCTTTGCGTGCGACACCGACCACGACCGCCACGGCATCGTCACCCGCGGCCGCGGACTGCTGCCCTCGAACCACTATCTGGCGGTGATGATCGACTATCTTTTCAGCCACCGCCCGGCCTGGCGCGCCGATGCGGCGGTCGGCAAGACGATCGTCAGCTCCTCGATGATCGACCGCGTCGCCGCGCGCCGCGGCCGGCGCCTGTACGAAACCCCGGTCGGCTTCAAGTGGTTCGCCGCGGGTTTCGCCGACGGCTCGCTCGGCTTCGGCGGCGAGGAGAGCGCGGGCGCCTCCTTCGCCCGCATCGACGGCCAGGTCTGGACGACGGACAAGGATGGGATCGCGCCGGCGCTCCTGTCGGCGGAAATCGCCGCGCGCACCGGTCGCGACCCCGGCGAGCACTACGCGCAGCTGGAGCACGACTTGGGCGTGGTATTCGCCGACCGGATCGAAGCGCCGGCGAACGCGCTGCAGAAACAACGGCTCGGCAAACTCTCGCCGCAGCGCATCGCCTCGAGCGAGCTCGCCGGCGAGCCGATCACCGCGATCCTCGCCCGCGCACCGGCGAACGACGCGCCGTTCGGCGGCATCAAGGTGTTGACGGCCGGCGGCTGGTTCGCGGCGCGTCCCTCAGGCACCGAGGAAATCTACAAGGTGTACGCCGAGAGCTTCCGCGACGAGGCGCATCTGCGCCGCCTGCTCGCCGATGCGCAGGCGATCGTCGATGCCGCGCTCGCCGATGTCACTCGCTCTTGATCGCGTGTCCACCGAACTGATTGCGCATCGCCGCGAGGAGCTTGTCGCCGAATGAATCGGCCTCGCGCGAGCGCAACCGCTCGAGCAGGGACTGCGTGATGACGAAGGCCGGCACTCCGAGTTCGATCGCTTCGGCGACGGTCCAGCGACCCTCGCCCGAATCGGCGACGTAAGGAGCGATGCCATCCAGGTGCGGATTGGTCTTGAGCGCACTCGCACTGAGGTCGAGCAGCCAGGAGCGCACCACGCTGCCGTGGCGCCAGATCTCGGCGATCTGGTGCAGATCCAGGTCGAACGCCTCCTTGTGGCGCAGGATCGAGAAGCCCTCGGCATAGGCCTGCATCAGGCCATACTCGATGCCGTTGTGGACCATCTTGGTGAAATGGCCGGCGCCGACCGGCCCGACCCGTCCCCAGCCGCGATCCGCCGCAGGCGCGAGGCTCGAGAAGATCGGCCGCAACGTCTCGACCACCGCCTCATCACCGCCGACCATCAGGCTGTAGCCCTCCTGCAGACCCCAGACGCCGCCGCTCGTGCCGGCGTCGACATAACGGATCCCCAACGGCTCGAGGCTCGCGGCACGGCGCAAGGTGTCGCGATAGTAGGAGTTGCCGCCGTCGATGAGCGTGTCGCCGCGGCCGAGCAGCCCGCGCAGGCCCTCGATGGTCGCGTCGGTTGGCTCACCGGCCGGCACCATCATCCACAACACCCGCGGCGCGGCGAGGCGCCCGATGAGCAGCTCGAGCGAGGCCGCCGCCTCGCCGCCCTTGTCTTCGAGGAGCTTGCGCGCAGCCGCCGAAGGATCGAAGCCGACCACCCGGTGTCCGCCGCGCAGCAGCCGCTGCGCCATGTTTGCGCCCATTTTGCCAAGACCGATCATCGCGATATCCATGGCCGCTTCCGATGAGGGCGCACCGCGCGCCGATCGCACGAGTATAGGGCGCACAGGCGCCAACGGGTGCCGGATTTGTTAGCATGCGCCGCCCATGACCCGAATCCCGATGTCTGCATCCCCCTCACCGCTGATCCTCGGGATCGGCGGCACCACCCGCGAAGGCTCCACCTCCGAGCGCGCGCTGCGCTACGTGCTCGAGCGCGCGCGCGATCTAGGCGCCCGCACGGAGTTGCTGACCGGACCGCAGCTCGTGCTGCCGATCTACGTGCCCGAATCCGGCGAACGCGACGAGGCGGTGCGCGCACTGGTCGCGGCGCTGCGGCGTGCGAACGGCATCGTCGTCGCCTCCCCCGGCTATCACGGCTCCTTGTCGGGCCTGGTCAAGAACGCCCTGGACTACGCCGAGGACATGCGCGAAGACCAGCCACCGTACTTCGAGGACCGGGCGGTCGGCTTGATCGCCTGCGCGAGCGGCTGGCAGGCGACCGGCGCGACGCTCGCCGCGCTGCGCGCGATCGTGCATGCGCTGCGCGGCTGGCCGACGCCGCTTGGCGTCGCGATCAACACCCACGAGTGCCGCTTCACGGACGAGGATCGGCCCTCGGACCCGGCCGTCGGCCGTCAGCTGGCGACGCTCGCAACCCAGCTCGTGCGCTTCGCCGAACAGAAGACCGCCTGGGAGCGTAGCCGGCGCGACGCCGAGGTCGCCGGCTAGCGAGGCGGTCGATGCGCGCGAAAGCAGTCAAACCCTGGACGATGGGCGCGGGGCTGGGGCTCGGCGTGCTCTCGGTGATCAACCTGTTCAATTACCTCGACCGCTATGTGGTCGCGGCGCTCTTCCAGAGCCTCAAGGCCTCGCGCCTGGGTCTGACGGACGCCGATCTCGGCTCCTTGATGAGCGGTTTTCTGATCGTCTACACGCTCTCGGCACCGGTGTTCGGCACACTCGGCGACCGGCGCTCGCGGCCGAAGCTGATCGCCGCCGGGGTGGCGATCTGGAGCCTCGCGACCGGGCTGTCGGGCCTCGCCGGCTCCTTCCTCGCCTTGTTCGCCGCACGCGCCTCGGTCGGCATCGGCGAAGCCGCCTACGGCACCATCGCACCGAGCCTGTTGTCCGACTATTACCCGGCCGCGCGTCGCGGCCGCGTGATGGCGATCTTCTTCAGTGCGATCCCGATCGGTTCGGCACTCGGTTACGTCATCGGCGGCCTCGTCGATGCGCGTTACGGCTGGCGTCCGGCGTTCTTCGTCGCCGGCGTACCGGGCATCGCGCTCGCGGCGCTGTGTCTTGGGCTTCGCGACCCGCCGCGCGGCATCCAGGATTGCGCGGCGCCGCGACCGCTGCCCGCCGATGCGCGCGGCACGTACCGGCGGCTGCTCGGCAACGGCACCTACGTGCTCACGGTGCTCGGCTATGCCGCCTACACGTTTGCGATCGGCGGGCTGGCCGCCTGGATGCCGGCCTTTCTCGAGCGCGTGCGCGGCATGCCGAGCGCGCAGGCCACGGTGAACTTCGGCGAGATCGTCGTGATCACCGGTTTTCTCGGCACCTTCGTCGGCGGCTGGCTCGGCGATCTGTGGGCGCGGCGCCAGCGCAGCGCGTTTCTGTGGCTGTGCGCGCTCTCGACGCTCGCGGCCGCGCCGTTCGTGTGGCTCGCACTCACCACGGCCTCGCCGCGCCTGTACCTGGTGAGCATGGTCATCGCGCAGTTCTGCCTGTTTCTGTCGACCGGCCCGGTGAACGCGGCGATCGTCAATCTGGTCTCGCCGCTCGAGCGGGCGACCGCGGTCGCGCTGTCGGTGTTCTCGATCCACATGCTCGGCGATGCGATCTCGCCTTACCTGATCGGCGTGATTTCCGACGCCTCCTCGCTCGCCGAGGCGGTGAAGATCGTGCCGGTCGCCGTCGTCGTCTCAGGGGCGATCTGGGTCCTCGCCGCGCGGGTCCAGGACGCGTCCGCGGCGCCCGGCTAACGGCGCCGTTATCGACGGCGCGCCCGATCGATCGCGCCGAGCGCCTCGGTCAGATCGGCGCGCGCGAAGATCTGCTCGAGGGACGTGTCGAGCTTGCGCCGCCAGTTCGGATACTCGGTGTGGGTGCCCGGCACGTTGACCGGGTCGACCATGCCGAGCAGATCCTCGATCTGCACCGCGACGAGCGCGGCGCTGGAACCGGCCAGATAGCGGTGCATCCCAAGCGCGAGCGCCGGGGTGAACGGCCCGCCCGACCCCGGTTCACCGACCGCGGCCAGCGCATCGCCGAGCGCGGCGCGATCCGCGGCGCGCTCGGCGCGCACCTGCGCAAGCATCGCCGCGTCCGGGTACAGGTTCAAGCGCTCGCGCAGCTCGATGTCCAGGCCATCCCAATAACTGTGGATCGTCGGCATGTCGTGCGTGCTCACGGTCGCGAGCGCGCGCTGCGGATACTCCTCGGGGCGCCGGAAGCGGTCGCCGTCCTTCTCGAAGATCATCACCTTGTATCGGTAAAGGCCGTATTGAGTCATCGCCTCGCGCACTTCGTCGGAGACCACGCCAAGGTCTTCGCCGACGACCAGGCAGCGCTCACGCGCGCTCTCGAGCGCGAGGATCATCATCAATTCGTGCAACGGGTAGTGCACATAGCAGCCATCGGCCGGTGAACCGCCGCCGGGCACCCACCACAGCCGGAACAGCGACATGACGTGATCCAGGCGCAAGGCGCCGTAGCGGCGCATATTCTCGCGGATCACGCCGCGGAAGGCGGCGAAACGCTCCGCGCGCATCGCCGCCGGATCCTGCGGCGGTATGCCCCATCCCTGGCCCTTCAGGGCGATCGGATCGGGCGGCGCGCCGATCTCGGCACCGAGCCGGAAATTGCCCGGATTCGACCAAACCTCGGCGCCTGCGGCGCTCGCACCGACGGCGTAGTCGCCATACAAGCCGACCGGCATGCCGAGACCGTGCGCGAGCGTCTGCGCGGCGGACAACTGGGTTTGCGCGAGCCACTGCAGATAGACAAAGAACTCGACCTCCTCGCGGTGCTCGGCGGCGAAGCGCTCGACCGCCGCCCCCGCCGGGTCGCGAAATGGCGCCGGCCAGTTCATCCAGCCCGAGGGAACGCCCTGCGTGGCGTGCAGGTGCCCATCGAGGGCCTCGAAACGCGCGTAACGCTCGAGGCCGATGCCCCCGGCGGCGACGAAGGCGGCGAACTCGAGCGCCCGGGCGCTCGAGACAGCGATGTGACGCGCGCGAAACTCGGCATGCAGGAGCCTGAGGATCTCGAATTTGACCGCGGCAACGCCCCGGTAATCGACCAGCGCCGCCGCGCGCAGCGCCGCGAGGCGCCCCTGGAAGCTTGGCTCGGCGACCCGCGCGCGCGCCTCGGCACAGGTGGCGAACTCCGCGACCGCCGGCACCGCGAGGTACAGCACATTGAGGAATCGCCGGTCGGAGGCGCCATACGGACTCGCCTGATCCGGGTCGGCGCTCGCCAGCGCGTGCAAGGGATTCAAGCCGATGAAGCCCGCGCCGTGCGCGGCGAAACCGCGCACCATCGCCTCGAGGTCGGCAAAATCGCCGATGCCCCAGTTATCGCGCGAACGCACGGTGTACAGCTGCACCGCGACGCCCCACAGGCGCAAGCCGGCGCCGAGCGCGGCGGGCTCGTAGCATCCCGGCGGCGAGATGATCAACAGGCAGGAGCGGGGCGCGCCGCCGGCGATGCGCAGCACGAGCTCGTGGTAGCCCGGCGGCAGCGCCGGCGGCAACTCGAAGCGCCGGCGCGTGATCCAGGAGCCCTCGAGCTCGCCGCGCCACAGCTCCGGGCAATCGGCCGTCGAGACGCCGCCGGCGAGCGCGGCGCCGTCCTCGCAACGCACGCTCCAGAGCAGTTCGGCGCCGAGCTCGGCGGCGCTCACGTTGATCGAAAAGCCGATGTGCGCGCCATTCGAGGCGGCTACCGGCGGCGCGAGTGCACGCAAATCCGCCGTCTGCAGCGCACCGAGCTCGGCCAGCAGCGCGGCATCCTCATCGACACGCACGCCCATGGCACGCAGGATCGCCGCCTTCGTCGCGGTGTCGAAGCGACGCAGCTCGCCGCGATAATCGTAATAGGCCTCGCCGAGGCCGCGCCACGTCGCCAACTGCGCGATCAAGTCCTCGCGCATCGGCTCAACACTCCAGCAGCACGACGCTCGACGCCTCGCAGGCGTAGACGCCACCGGTCGAGGTCCACGGCGCATCGAAGGGTTCGGCCGCGGTGTCGATCAGACGTGTCCAGATCCCCCCGGTGGCGGCCGGCAACACGAACGGCAGCGCGGCCGAACCGGCATTCAGGATGAGCAGCAGCCGGCCGGACGGGTCCGCGCCGCGCCGCACACTGGCGCCGAGCGCCCGCAGGCCGGCCTCGTTCCAATCCGCCGCGCTCATCTCCTCGCCGCGCGGATGCAACCAGCTGATGTCCTTTGCCCCGGCGCGCTGCGGCGCGCCCTTGAAGAAGGTGTCGCGGCGCAATTCGGCATACCGGCGCCGCAGCGCGAGCAGCGCGCGCACGAAGTCGAGCAGATCCGCATACTGTGCGGCCCGGCCCCAGTCGACCCACGAGATCTCATTGTCCTGGCAATAGGCGTTGTTGTTGCCGCCCTGCGTACGCGCGAATTCATCGCCCGCCTGCAGCATCGGCACCCCCTGCGAAAGCAGCAGGCTTGCCAGCAGATTGCGCATCTGCCGCCGGCGCCGCGCCTCGACGGCAGGGTCGTCGCTCGGGCCCTCCACGCCTTGGTTCGAGCTGAGGTTGTGTTGATGCCCGTCGGCGTTGCCCTCGAGGTTCGCCTCGTTGTGCCGGTGCGCGTAGCTGACCAGATCGTAAAGCGTGAAGCCGTCGTGCGCGGTCAGGAAATTCAAGCTCGCGGTCGGCTTGCGTCCGTCGCGGCGGAACAGATCGCTCGAGCCGGCGAGGCGCTCGGCGAGCTCGCCGATCTTGCCGGCATCACCCCGCCAGAACGATCGCAGCGTATCGCGGTAGCGGTCGTTCCACTCGCTCCAGCCGTTCGGAAAGCGGCCGAGCTGATAACCGCCCATGCCGACATCCCACGGCTCCGCGATCAGTTTCGCATAGGCGAGCGCAGGCTCGGCGCGCAGCGCGGCGAAGAACGGCGAGTTCGGGTCGAAGCCGCCGGCATCGCGGGCGAGCACGGTGGCCAGATCGAAGCGAAAGCCGTCGACGTGCATTTCCTCGACCCAGTATTTCAGGCAGTCGATGATCAGCGTGCGCACGGCCGGATGTTCGCAGTTGACCGTGTTGCCGCAGCCGGTGAGGTTCTCGTAGTAGCGCTTGTCGCCGTCCAACAGGCGGTAATAGACCGGATTATCGATGCCGCGCAGCGACAGCGTGCGCCCGCCCTCGTTGCCCTCCGCGGTATGGTTGAAGACCACGTCCATGATGACCTCGATGCCGGCCGCGTGCAGCGCCTTGACCATCGTCTTGAATTCGGCCACCGGGTTGGCAAGGGCGTACTGCGTCGCCGGCGCGAACCAGGCGAGCGAATTGTAACCCCAGTAATTCACGAGCCCACGCTGCAGGAGGAAGTCCTCGCTGAGGAAGGCCTGACAGGGCAGCAGCTCGACCGTCGTCACGCCGAGCGAGCGCAGGTGCGCGATCACCGAAGGCTGCGCGAGGCCGAGGTATTTTCCGCGCAAGTCCTGCGGCACCTGCGGATGCAGCGCCGTGTAGCCCTTGACGTGCAATTCGTAGATCACCGTGTCGCGCCACGGCACCGCCGGCGCCCGGTCACCCCGCCAGTCGAAGCGCGGCTCGGGGATGCGGGCCCGCAGTGGCGGCCCCATCACGATCTCGCGCGCATAAGGATCGATGAGCGGCACGCCCACATCGAAGCGCAGGCCGCGTCCGGGGTCGGCCGGACCGTCCACCCGGAACGCGTAGTCGCTGCCGTAGCCGGCGCGGCGCAGCGACACTAGGCCGTGCCAGACGTCGCCCGTGCGCTCGGGCAGCTCGTAGCAATCCTGCTCCTCACCGCTGCGCGGGTCGTACAGGCACAGTTGCACACGACTCGCGTCGGGCGCATACAGCGCGAAGTTGACGCCCTGTTTGGTCCACGCCGCGCCGAGAGGTCGCGGCTGGCCGCCCTGAAGCCGCCTCACCTACGAGGGGCCGAGGAAGAACGCCGCCCCGAGCGGCGGCAGGTCGACGCGGATCGAGTGCGCGAATCCCTGCCAGCCGTCCGCGCAACTTCCGATCGTCGTCTGCCGGTTGTAGCCCGAACCGCCGAAGCGCGTCTCGTCGGTGTCGAGGAGCTTGCGATATTCGCCGCCGTCGGCCACGCCGAGCCGGTACTGGTCGCGCGGCACCGGTGTCGCGTTGAACACGCAGATGATCGGTGCGCCCGCGTCGCCGCCGGTCGAACGCCGCTGAAACGCCCAGACGCTCTCGTCTGCGTTGTGCAGATCGATCCAGCGGAAGCCCTCGTGATCGCAATCGCTGCCGTGAAATTGCGGATTCGCGAGGTACAGCCGGTTCAGTTCCCGCACGCAGTCGCGCAGGCTTGCGTGGTCGGGCTCGCCGGCGAGCTGCCAGTCGAGCTGCTCGTGATCGCGCCACTCGTGCCACTGGCCGAATTCACAACCCATGAACATCAGCTTCTTGCCCGGGTGCGCCAGCATATAGGCGAGCAGCAGCCGGAAATTCGCCCGCTTCTGCCACTCATCTCCCGGCATTTTGTCGAGCAGCGCGCGCTTGCCGTGGACGACCTCGTCGTGCGAGATCGGCAGGATGAAGTTCTCCGACCAGGCGTACATGAAGGAGAACGTGATCAAGGCGTGGCTGTGCCGGCGGTAGATCGGGTCGAGCGCCGCGTACTTCAGGGTGTCGTTCATCCACCCCATGTTCCACTTGAAGTTGAAGCCGAGGCCGCCGAACTCCGGCGGCTGCGAGACGCCCGGGAATGCGGTCGATTCCTCGGCGATCGTCAGCACGCCCGGATGCGCGCGGTGCACGGCATCGTTCATCTCGCGCAGGAACTCGATCGCCTCGAGGTTCTCGCGCCCGCCGTGACGGTTCGGCAGCCATTCGCCGGGCCTGCGGCTGTAGTCCAGGTAGAGCATCGAGGCGACCGCATCGACGCGCAGGCCGTCGACGTGATAGCGATCCGACCAGAACAGGGCGTTCGCCACCAGGAAGTTGCGCACTTCGTGACGGCCGAAGTTGAAGATCTTGGTGCCCCACTCGACGTGCTCGCCAAGGCGCGCATCCGCGTGCTCGTACAATGCGGTGCCGTCGAAGAACGCCAGGCCATGGTCGTCGCGCGGGAAATGCGCCGGCACCCAGTCGAGGATCACGCCGATTCCGGCCTGGTGGCAACCATCGACGAAGGCCATGAAGTCTTGCGGCGTGCCGTAACGCGCGCTTGGCGCGAAATAGCCGGTCACCTGGTAGCCCCAGGAGGCATCGAGCGGATGCTCGGCGACACCCATCAATTCGATGTGCGTGTAGCCGAGGTCCCGGACGTAGGGAATCAGTTGCGGGGCCACCTCGCTCCAGCTCATGAACGGCGGCGTGCGCTCGTGCCAGGGTCTGCGCCAGGAGCCCAGATGCACCTCGTAGATGTTGATCGGCCGCCGCCGCGGATCCTCGCGACCGCGCCGGCTGATCCAATCCTCGTCTTGCCACTGATGGCCGTCGAGGCGCGCGACCACCGAGGCATTCGCCGGGCGCAATTGCATCGCGAAGCCGTACGGGTCGGCCTTCAGGTGCAGCTGCCCGCCGCGGCTGCGGATCTCATACTTGTACAGGGCGCCCTCGCCGACGCCCGGCACGAAGCCCTCCCAGACACCCGAGACGCCGCGCTCGCCGAGCACGTCGCGGCGCCCGTCCCAGTCGTTGAACGGACCGACGACGCTGACCCGCTCGGCGTTCGGCGCCCAGACCGCGAAACGCGTGCCGCCGCGGCCGTCGACCTCGCATGGGTGGGCGCCGAGCTTCTCGTAGATGCGCTCGTGTCTGCCCTCGCCGAACAGATACAGGTCGAAATCGCTGATCGCGGTGCCCGTCAAGAATACCCCCGCGCGCTCATATCACGGGCTTCACGCCCCAGATCCAATCGGCGTATTCGCGCACGCTGCGATCGCTGGAGAAATAGCCCATGCTCAGTGAGTTGATCGCCGCCTTGCGGCTCCACGCATCGGCTTGACGGTACAGTTCGTCGACGCGCTCCTGGGCAAGTGCGTAGGCGGCGAAATCCGCGAGCACCAGATACGGCTCGCCGTCGGCGAGCAGCCGCTCGACGACTTGCCGCCCCTCGTGCGGCGCATCAGCCGCGAATCTTCCCGAGGCGATCGCCTCGAGCGCGCCGGCGAGCTCCGGGTTCGCGTCGCGATGCGCGCGCGGCATGTAGCCCGCGGCACGCCGCTCGGCGACCTGCTCAGCGGTCAAGCCGAAGATGAAGATGTTGTCCGCGCCGACATGATCGCGGATCTCGATGTTCGCACCGTCCAGCGTGCCGATCGTCAGCGCGCCGTTCAGCGCGAGCTTCATGTTGCCGGTCCCCGAAGCCTCGAGGCCGGCGGTCGAGATCTGTTGCGACAAATCCGCCGCCGGAATGATCATCTGTGCGAGCGAGACGTCATAGTCGGGCAGGAACGCGACGCGCAGCTTGCCGTGCGCGCGCGGGTCGGCGTTGATCGTACGCGCGACGTTGTTGATCAGCTTGATGATCGACTTGGCCATCGCATAGCCGGGCGCCGCCTTGCCGGCGAAAATTACCGTGCGCGGCACGATCACGGCCTCCGGGTTCTCGCAGATGCGCAGGTAGCGGGCGATCACGTACAGCAGGTTCAGGGTCTGGCGCTTGTATTCATGGATGCGCTTGACCTGCACGTCGAACATCGAATCGACGTCGATCGCGAGGCCGATGCGCCGCTCG
>JABEVI010000125.1 GCA_013044085.1 Steroidobacteraceae bacterium | reverse complement strand
CGGCGCACGTTCGCCAGCTTGTCCGCGGCGCTGATCCGCACCGACTTGATCTCGAGAATGGTGATCTTGTCGATCAGTTCGCCGGGCGAGATGGGCACAGAAATCTCGTTCATCGTGGCTCCGCGGGGGAAGATCCGGTGGGGCCTGAATTCTAGCGAAAACGCGCCGTCCGTGATGCTAGACTCGCGCCGGTTGCCGCTTTCGGAAGGGGACAGCGATCAGCAATAACGAGGCCGCCGGCCGGCGCATCGCGACCGCGGACGGTGCGCTGCTCGTTGCCGACGAGGACGTGGCCGGCCTCGCGAAGCGGGTCGGCGAGTCGATTTTCGAGCCCTCTTATTGGCGCCGGTCGGGCTGCCTCGCCGCCGTCGACGGCGGTCGCGGCAGCGCCTGGTTCGTCGGCACCGAGACCTGCGACTGGGTCTTGCGCCACTATCGTCGCGGCGGATTCGCGGCAAAACTGAGCCTGGACCGCTATCTATGGGCCGGTGAGGCACGGGTCAGGGCGTTCGCCGAGTGGCGCCTGCTCGATGCGCTCTGGCGCCGCGGCCTGCCCGTGGCGGAGCCGATCGCCGCGCGCTATCTTCGCCGCGGAATCGCCTATCGTTGCGATCTGATCACCCGCCGGGTCGCGGATGCGCGACCCTTGAGCGCGCTGCTGACCTCGGGCCAGATCGCGCCGTGGGCGGCGATCGGGGCGGCGGTGGCGGCGTTGCACCGTGAGGGCGTCGACCATGCCGACCTGAACGCCCACAACGTGCTCATCGATGATCGCGGCCGGATCAGTTTCATCGACTTCGACCGCGGTCGCCTGCGCACTCCCGGTGGCTGGAGCGCCGCGAACTTGCAGCGGCTGCAGCGTTCGCTCGCGAAAATCGGCGCGGCAACGCCGACCGCGGCTCTCGGGCGGCATTGGGAGGCTTTCATGCAGGGTTACCGCGGCACCGATGACGGCCGCACGACGCCACAGGCGTCCTGAGCCACCGGGTGCGCCGCCTCTACCGGGTGCTGATCCGCCTCGCCGCGCCGCTCGCCGCCGCCGTGGTGCTGATTCGCGGCCTGCGCGATCCGGCCTATCGCCGGGGTATCGGTGAGCGCTTCGGCTTCGGCCCGCCGGCCGCGCCCGGGGGCATCTGGCTGCACGCGGTCTCGCTCGGCGAGGTGAACGCCGCGGTGGTCATGGTGCGGGAGCTGCGGCGCCGGCATCCGCGCCTGCCGATCCTGGTGACGAGCGCGACGCCGACTGGTCGGGCGAAGGCGCAAAGTGCGTTCGCCGGGATGGCGCAGGTGCGTTATCTGCCGTATGACACGCCGGGGGCGGTCGCGCGTTTTCTCGGGCGCGTGGATCCGCTCATTGCGATCGTGATGGAAACCGAACTGTGGCCAAGCCTGTTCGAGGAGTGCGCGCGGCGCGGGCTGCCGATCGTGCTCGCCAACGCCCGCCTGTCGAACCGCTCGCTGGCACGCTACCTTCGCTTCGGCGCGTTGTTCCGCGGGCTGTTCAGCGCGGGCGTGACGATCGCCGCACAGACGCGTGAGGATGCCGACCGATTCGCCCGCCTCGGTGCGACGCCGGCGCAGCTGCACGTGGTCGGCAACCTCAAGTTCGATCTGCAGGCCGGCACCGAGTCGGCCGATCGGGCCGGCGTGCTGCGGAGCGAATTCGCCGGCCGACCGACCTGGGTCGCCGGCAGCACTCATGCCGGCGAGGACGAGGCGGTCCTGCGTGCGCATCGCGAACTGCGGTCGACGCTGCCTGCGGCCCTGCTGATACTCGCGCCGCGCCACCCGCAGCGCTTCGATGCGGTTGCCGCCCTGCTCGAACGCGAGGGCGTGAGCTACGTGCGCCGTCGCGCCGCGGCGCCGGTGCCGGCCGATGCCTCGGTGTTGCTGCTCGACACGACCGGTGAATTGGCGCTGTTCTACCAGGCCGCGGACGCAGCCTTCGTCGGTGGCAGCCTCGTGCCGGTTGGCGGGCACAATCTGCTCGAACCGGCCGCGGTCGGGCTGCCGGTGCTGACCGGGCCGTCGAACGAAAACGCCCGCGAGGTGCTGGCGTTGCTGCGTACGGCCGGGGCCGTGCGCATCGTCGCGGACGCGGGCGAACTCGCCGTGAGTCTGGGGCAGTTGTTCGCCGATCCTTCGCTCCGGGCGCGCCTCGGCGCCGCCGGCCGCGAGCTCGTGGCCGCACAACGCGGCAGCGTGTATCGCCTGCTCGCGCTGATCGAGCCGTTGATGGAGGCGGCAGCGGCGCGGCGCGCTCCGGCGCTTGGGAACGACTAGTAACGCGGGATCGACGGGTCGACGTCCACCGACCAGGCATCGATGCCACCGGTCAAATTGAACACGGATTGGAAGCCGCGGCGCTCGAGGAAGTGCGCGACCTGCAGACTGCGCGCCCCGGCATGGCAGAGCACGATCGTCGGCGTCGCCGGGTCGAGCTCGCCGAGCCGTGTGGGGATCTCACCCATCGGAATGTGCAGATGCTCGCCGGGGACCGGGGCGAGCGCGATCTCCCAGGCCTCGCGCACGTCGAGCAGCACCATCGGTTCGTCGCGGCTGCGCCGCTCGAGCAGCTCCCTCACCGTCACGCCGGCAATCATCAGAACACGAACCGCGGCGCAGCCGGTGCGCCGATCAGCGGCTCGATCACTGTCTCGAACAGGCTTTCGCGGACCCACTGCGCAGCGTCGACGCGCCGCACCAGCAGCGCTTCCATGACCGGTGCCGAACCGACCACCGCGAACAGCCGGCCGCCGACGCTGAGCGCCTTTTCAAAGCGCTCGTCATAGACCGGCATGGAGCCGGTGAGCGCGATCGCCTCGAATTGCCCGAGGGCGGAAGGGGCGAAGGCGTCGCGCACTTGCAGATCGACGCGCGCGCGCGGCACCGCACCGAGATTTCGTCGCGCCCTGTCGATGAATTCCGGGTGGATGTCGATCGACGTGGTGTTTGCCGAGAGCAGCCCGAGCGCCGCGGTAAGATAGCCGCTGCCGGTACCGACCTCGAGCACGCGATCGGTGGCGTCGATCGCGAGCGCCTGCAGGATGCGTCCGTGCATTTTCGGCGCGAGCATCGTCTGCCCGAAACCGATCGGAATCGACGCATCGGCGAACGCGAGCTGTCGGTAGGCGTCCTCGACGAAGGATTCGCGCGGAATCACCGCAAGCGTGTCCAGGACGTGGGTATCGAGAACCTCCCAGGTGCGTATTTGCTGGTCGACCATCTGTCGTCGGGCGGCTTGGGTGTCCATGAGGCTCTCAGTCGTTGAAAAATCAGGGTTGTTGGCGGTGATTATGGTCAATTTCACCAGGCGATGCCAAGTTCGTGCGCTATTCTGTGCCGCAAGATGATACGCGACGTGCTGGCACGTCGCACACGAGGTCCCGAGTTGATCCTGCCGCCCGCAATCCTTTGGCTTTCGACTTCGCTCGTGCTGGCCGCCTGGCTGATCGTGGTCTACGTGCGCAAGCGGCGCGGCGAGCGCGGCCTCGAGGAGATCGCCCGGCAGATCCGCAGGCTCACGCAGGACGCCGGTCCGTCGGGCCGGGTGCCCGTCGAGGGCAAGAGTGAGGCGCTCGGCGAACTCGGCGGCGCCGTCAATCAATTGCTGGAGAACGTCGAGCGGCGCGGCATGCGCATACGCGACCGCGAGGAGTTGTTTCAGCGCCTGGTCGAGGCCGTCAACGAGGCGGTGCTGATCTGCCGAGAGCGCATCTTGTTCGTGAACCCGCGCTTCCTCTCGCTGCTCGGCGCGACGCGCGAGCACGTGGTCGGCAAGCCCTTGTCGAGCTTCGTGGCGCCGGAGTATGCGGAGCTCGTCGAGCAGAACCTGCGGCACCGGCTCGCCGGTGAGCCGGCACCGGAGCGTTACGAGGTCGAGTTGATCGGCGCCCAGGGACAAGTCACCCGGGTCGAGATGACGAGCGCCCTGATCGACAACCTCGGCGAGCCGGTGCTGCTGTTGACCGCCACTGAGATGTTGCCGGAGGAACCGCACGCCTCGCCGCGGCCGCGGGCGCTCGCGACGCTCGACGCGATGGGACAGGGCGTGCTGACGCTCGACATCGACGGGCGCATCGATTATGCCAATCAGGCGGCCACCCAGCTGCTCGGACAGCGGTTCGAGCAGCTCGCCGGCAAGACCTTTCCGGAGGTTGCCACGCTCGTCGAGGAAGCGGATCGGCGTCCGCTCGGCGATCCCGTGCGCAAGGCCATCGCCACCGGCAACCGGATATCCGTCGGCAAGCGCGCGGTGCTGGTGCCGGCCGGGGGTGCCCCGGAGCGTTCCGTGGAGATCAGCGTCTCGCCGCTGCGCCCCGACGGTGCGGATGTGATCGGGGCCGTGGTGGTGCTGCACGACACCAGTGAGCTGCGCGGTTTGACGCGCCAGATGAGCTATCAGGCGAGTCACGACGCGCTTACCGGCCTCGTCAATCGGCGCGAGTTCGAACGGCGCCTGCAGGAAGCGGTGGACTCGGCGCGCTCAGGCGATCTGAGCCACGTGCTCGCCTACCTCGATCTGGACCGGTTCAAGGTCGTCAACGACACCTGCGGGCACTCCGCGGGCGACAACATGCTGCGCGAGATCGCCGCGATCATCAAGGACGCCGTTCGCGACTCGGACACGGTCGGCCGGATCGGCGGCGATGAGTTCGCACTGCTGCTCGCCGGCTGTCCGCTCGACAAGGCGCGGCAGATCGCCGACGACGTCATGCGCGCCGTCAACGAGTATCGCTTCGTGCGCAAGGACAAGATCTTCAACGTCGGTGTGAGTGTCGGTCTGGTCGAGATCGGGCGCGACGCGGCGACGATCGAGGATATCCTTGGCGCCGCCGATTCGGCCTGTTACGTCGCCAAGAAACAGGGCGGCGTCAGGGTCCATGTCTACTCGGCGACCGAGGAGGCGAATGCGCGCAACAGCGGTGAAATTCACTGGCTGCAGGAACTGCAGAGCGCGTTGCGCAATGGCAGCTTCGAGCTCTATTACCAGCCGATCCAGCGTGCCAAGGCGGGCGGTCTGCGCGGCCCGGCGCTCGAAGTGCTCCTGCGCCTGCGCGCCGAGAGCGGCCGCCCGAGCGCGCAACCGGCCGAATTCCTGCGCGCCGCGGAGCGCTACCGGCTGATGCCGCACATCGATCGCTGGGTCGTCCGGGCGGTGCTCTCGGCCCTCGGTCGCGGCGGTCTGAAGCTGCCGGCGGGGCGCAGTGTCGCCATCAACATCGCCGGTCAGACGCTCGGGGACGCCGAATTTCTCGAGTTCGTGGTCGACTGTTTCGATCACACCGGGGCCGCGCCCGGCGACATCTGCTTCGAGATCACTGAGAGTTCGGTCGTCGCCAACTTGGAGCCGGCGCGCCGCTTCATCGAGGTGCTGCACGGCATGGGCTGCGAGTTCGCGCTCGACGATTTCGGCGGCGGCCTCAGTTCCTTCTCCAACCTGAAGACCCTGCCGATCGACTACCTGAAGATCGACGGCTCCTTCATGCGCAACCTGGCCGTCGACGCCGTCAACCAGGCGATGGTCACGGCCATGGTGGATCTGGCGCGCACATTGCACTTCCGCGTGGTCGCCGAACAAGTCGAGGATCAGAGCTCATTGGACGCGGTCAGACGCATGGGGATCGACTTCGTCCAGGGCTTCATCGTCGGGCGGCCCCAACCCCTGTCGGTGGTGCCGGTGCCGCTCTGAGCGCGCAGCCATAACCGGCCAGCAGATCCTCATAACCACTTACTATTCGCATGATGCCCGGCCGAGGCGCAAAATCCCGGCTTTAAGGAGACACGCCATGCGTATTTTCGAAGACAACACCCGTTCGATCGGCCACACCCCGCTGATACGCATCAACCGGCTCGCCGAGGGTGCGGGTGCGACGGTGCTCGCGAAGATCGAGGGGCGCAACCCCGCCTACTCGGTCAAGTGCCGCATCGGCGCCGCCATGGTTTGGGACGCCGAGCAGCGCGGGGTCCTGAAGCCCGGCATGTCGATCGTCGAGGCGACCAGCGGCAATACCGGCATTGCGCTCGCCTTCGCGGCCGCCGCGCGCGGTTACGGCTGCGTGCTCACGATGCCGGAAACGATGAGCATGGAGCGACGCAAGGTGCTGGTCGCGTTCGGTGCCCGGCTGATCCTCACCCCCGGCGCCAAGGGCATGAAGGGTGCGATCGCGAAGGCCGAGGAACTCGCCGCCGCCGATCCCCAGAAATACCTGTTGATGAAACAGTTCGAGAATCCGGCGAATCCGCGCGTCCACGAGACGACGACCGGCCCGGAGATTTGGGAGGACACCGACGGCAAGGTCGATGTGTTCGTCTCCGGAGTCGGCACCGGCGGCACGCTCACCGGTGTGTCGCGGTATCTCAAGAACACGCGCGGCAAGGCGATCCTGACGGTTGCCGTCGAACCGACGAACTCGCCGGTGATCAGCCAGACGCGCGCGGGTGAGGCGTTGACGCCCTCGCCCCACAAGATCCAGGGCCTGGGCGCGGGATTCATCCCGCCGAACCTCGATCTGACGATGATCGACCGTGTCGAGCAGGTCGGCAACGAGGAAGCCATTGCGGTCGCCCGCCGGCTGGCGCGCGAAGAAGGCATTCTGTGCGGCATTTCCTGCGGTGCGGCGATGGCCGCGGCGTTGCGAGTGGCGCGCGAACCGGCGCAGAACGGCAAGACGATCGTCGTCATCCTTCCGGATGCGGGCGAGCGCTATCTGTCGGGCGCGCTGTTCGAGGGCTTGTTCGACGAGGTCGAAACGATGCAAGCCGCCGTCTGAGTCCCGGTGTCATCGTGGTGAGGGAAACGACGGAGACGACGGAGGCGTACACGCCGCTCGGCCGTGTGACCGCGGCGCTGATGCGCGGTTATCAGGCCGATACGCGGGCGATTTGCGTCTCGAAGCGCTACCTGCCCTCGCGCGCAGCGATCATCGAGATACTCGAGGCGATTCTCGATCTGATGTATCCCGGATATTTCGGCCGGCACGACCTCTCGCACGAGAATCTCGCCGCCTACGTCGCCGCACGGGTGGAACTTCTCGCCCCGAAACTCGAGCGCGAGATCGAGGAATGCCTTTGTTACGGGCGCGAGCGCGAGCGCGAGCACGGCAACCACACGCAGGCCGAGGGGTTGCGGGGCGGGGAGTGCGCGCCGCACGCGCGGCGCCTGACGGCCGAGTTCCTCGAAGGCCTTCCCGGGATTCGCGCCCTGCTGGTCGGCGACGTGCAGGCCGCCTATGACGGCGATCCGGCCGCCACCAACCTCGACGAGATCATCCTCGCCTATCCGGGCGTGCTTGCGGTGAGCGTCTATCGGATCGCGCATGCGCTGCATACGCTGGGTGTGCCGATGATCGCGCGGATCATGACCGAGTGGGCGCATTCGCGGACCGGCTGCGACATCCATCCGGGCGCGAAAATCGGCGCCGATTTCTTCATCGACCACGCGACCGGCGTCGTCATCGGCGAGACGTCCGAGATCGGCGCCGGGGTCAAGCTCTACCAGGGCGTCACGCTCGGCGCCTTGTCGTTTCCGCGCGATGCGGCCGGCCAGATCATCCGCGGCCGCAAACGCCATCCGACGGTCGAGAGCGGCTCGACGCTGTACGCGAACGCCACCGTGCTCGGCGGGCGCACCGTCGTCGGCGCCGAGAGCGTGATCGGCGGCTCGGTGTTCCTCTCACACAGCGTGCCGGTGCGCTCGCGGGTGTCCTTGAAGGAGCCGGAACTGAGGGTTGGAGTGCGCGACGGAGCGGATCCGATCGACGCGGTATTTTTCGACATCTGATCGTCCGCCCCGCGGGGGCGGACGATCAGAGCGCGCTCACATCATGCGGCCGAGCAGCGGCACGAGCAGCAGGGCGACGATGTTGATGATCTTGATCAACGGGTTGATCGCCGGGCCGGCCGTATCCTTGTAAGGGTCGCCGACCGTGTCGCCGGTCACGGCCGCCTTGTGGGCATCCGAGCCTTTGCCGCCGAAGTGGCCTTCCTCGATGTACTTCTTCGCGTTGTCCCAGGCGCCACCGCCGGTCGTCATCGAGATCGCGACGAACAGGCCGGTGATGATCGTGCCGATCAGCAGGCCACCGAGGGCCTGGACTCCGGCGCCCGGCGCCATCAGCCAGTTGACGATCACCACGAGCACGATCGGCACGACGATCGGCAACAGCGACGGCACCAGCATTTCCTTGATCGCGGCCTTGGTGAGCATGTCGACGGCTCGCGAATAGTCGGGCTTCGCGGTGCCCTCCATGATCCCCTTGATTTCGCGGAACTGGCGGCGCACTTCCTCGACGACCGCCCCGGCCGCGCGGCCGACGGCCTCCATCGCCATCGAGGCGAACAGGTAGGGCACCAGGCCGCCGATGAACAGGCCGATGATCACCGCCGGGCTCGACAGGTCGAAGCGGGTGGTGTGGCCGAGCGTCTCCTGTAGCTTGTGTGTGTAGTCGGCGAACAGCACGAGCGCGGCAAGTCCGGCCGAGCCGATCGCGTAGCCCTTGGTCACGGCCTTGGTCGTGTTGCCCACGGCGTCCAGCGGATCCGTGACGTCGCGCACCTTCTTGTCGAGTCCGGCCATTTCGGCGATGCCGCCGGCGTTGTCGGTGATCGGGCCGTAGGCGTCGAGCGCGACGACCATGCCGGTCATCGACAGCATGGCGGTCGCGGCGACCGCGATGCCGTACAAGCCGGCGAGCTGATGAGCCGCCCAGATGCTCAGGCAGACCGCGAGCACCGGCAACGCGCAGGCCTTCATCGACACGCCGAGACCGGCGATGATGTTGGTTGCGTGGCCGGTTTGCGAGGCCGCGGCGATGTGCTGTACCGGCTTGTACTCGGTGGCCGTGTAGTACTCGGTGATGACGATCATCGCCGCCGTCAGGCCGAGGCCGACCAGCGTGCACATCCAGATGGCCATGGCGTGTTCGCCCATGATCGCCTTGGAGACGAAATAGAAGGCGATCGCCGATATGACGGCGCTCACGATCACGCCCTTGTAGAGCGCGTTCATGATCTTGCCGCCTTCGGAGGCTTTCACGAAGAAGGTGCCGACGATCGAGGAGATGATCGAGATCGCGCCGAGCACCAGCGGGAACATGATCGCGCGGTCGCCGAGGCCGCCCATGACCAGTCCGCCGAGCAGCATCGTCGCAACCAGCGTGACCGCATAGGTTTCGAACAGGTCGGCGGCCATGCCGGCACAGTCACCGACGTTGTCGCCGACGTTGTCGGCGATCACCGCCGGATTGCGCGGATCGTCCTCGGGAATGCCGGCCTCGACCTTGCCGACCAGATCGGCGCCGACGTCGGCGCCCTTGGTGAAGATGCCGCCGCCGAGTCGCGCGAAGATCGAGATCAGGGAACCGCCGAAGGCGAGTCCGACGAGCGAGCGCAGCGCCGCGGCCGGGTCACCGAGGAAATGCCGCATCGCCAGGTAGTAGGCGGCGACGCCGAGCAATCCGAGTCCGACCACGAGCATGCCGGTGATCGCGCCGCCTCGGAAGGCGACCTTCAAGGCCGAGTTGATACCGTGATGGGCCGCCTGCGCCGTGCGCACATTGGCACGCACCGAAATGAACATGCCGATGTAGCCGGCTGAGCCCGAGAGCAGCGCGCCGAACGCGAAGCCGCCGGCGGTCGGCCAGCCGAGCGCGAGGCCAAGCACGACGAACAGCACGGCGCCGACGTAGGCGATCGTCGTGTACTGGCGGTTCAGGTAGGCCCGTGCGCCGGCCTGGATCGCGGCGGCGATTTCCTGCATCCGCGGATTGCCGGCCGGTTGGGCGAGAATCCACCGCACCGAGAACAATCCGTACAGAATGGCGAGCACGCCGGCCCCAATGGCCAGCCAAAGGGCGTTGTCGAGATTCATGAATCCGTCTCCGTATCAGCTTGTCGTTGTCGTTGTCGGAAGCGGCGGCGACTATAGCACGAAGGCTTGGTTCAGCCGCTTGCGCACCGCCACACCCTTCATCTGCGCATAGGCCGGCAGGCCGTCGCGATAGGGCGGATAGTCCTCCCCGCCGATCAAGGGCGCGAGGTAGCGCCGGCAGGCGGCGGTGATCCCGAAGCCGTCGGTGCTGATGAAATGACGGGGCACCTTCTTCTCCTGGTTCGCGATCGCCGTGAGCGGCGCTTCGCCGATCGTCCAACGGTAGGGCGAGGAGGATTTGCGCACGATGATCGGCAGCACCGCGTTGCGGCCCGCGACCGCGAGCTCGACCGCCGCCTTGCCGACCGCGTAGGCCTGTTGGACGTCGACCGCCGAGGCGATGTGCCGCGCCGAACGCTGCAGATAGTCGGCGACGGCCCAGTGGAATTTGTAGCCGAAGGCGCTGCGGGTCATGGCCGCGACCAACGGCCCGGCGCCGCCGAGTTGGGCGTGTCCGAAGGCATCGCGGGTGCCGGTCTCGGCGAGGAATTTGCCGTCGGCGTCGCGCACCCCCTCGGAGACGACGATCACGCAATAGCCGCGCCGCTCGACCGTCTCCTTGACCCGGGCGAGGAATTTGTCGCGATCGAACGCGATCTCCGGAAAGAGGATCAGGTGGGGCGCGTCGGCGGCCGTGCGGCCGGCCAGTCCCGCGGCGGCGGCGATCCAGCCGGCGTGCCGACCCATCACCTCGAGCACGAAGACCTTGGTCGAGGTGCGCGCCATCGAGGCCACATCGAGCGCCGCTTCGCGCGTCGAGACGGCGACGTACTTCGCCGCCGAGGCGAAGCCGGGGCAGCAGTCGGTGATCGGCAGGTCGTTGTCGACGGTCTTCGGAATGCCGATGCAGGTCAGCGGGTAGCCGAGAAGACGGCCGATGTCGGACACCTTCTGCGCGGTATCCATCGAATCGTTGCCGCCGTTATAGAAAAAATAGCCGATGTCGTGCGCCTTGAACACCTCGATCAAGCGCGTGTACTCGGCACGGTTGCGATCGATGCCGGCGAGTTTGTAGCGCGCCGAGCCGAACGCGCCGCCCGGCGTGTGGCGCAGCGCGCGGATGGCGGCGGCGCTTTCCTTGCTCGTGTCGATCAAATCCTCGTGCAGCGCGCCGAGAATTCCATCGCGACCGGCGAACACCTTGCCGATGGTGCGTTTGTGCTTGCGTGCGGTCTCGATCACGCCGCAGGCGGAGGCGTTGATCACCGCCGTGACGCCGCCCGATTGAGCATAGAAAGCGTTTTTCGGGCGGGAGCGCCCGATTTTGGTCGCGGCCATGGCACCTTTCCGGTCAGGTTAAAGCCCGTAGAATAGCCGATCGGGGCGCCGGGGGCATCGCCGCCGGGGTGCCCGCGGGGCCTTGCCGATGCACCGCGTGTTGGTTTGACGACGGGCGCCGGCAAAGGTAGGTTAGCGCGCTTAGACAATCAAAACATAACACCTAAGCATAAACTCATGCGTATCGTCTTGTTGGGCGCGCCGGGATCGGGGAAGGGCACGCAATCACAACTCTTGGTCGAAACCTATGGAGTCCCCCAGATCTCCACCGGTGATCTGCTGCGCGAGGCGGTCGCCAAGGGCACGGCGCTCGGGCTGCGGGCGAAGGCGGCCATGGATGAGGGGCACTTGGTCGACGATGCAACGGTGCTCGGCATGATCCGCGAGCGGCTGGCGCGTGCCGATGCGGCCAAGGGCTTCATCCTGGACGGATTTCCGCGCAACATCGCCCAGGCCGT
>JABEVI010000124.1 GCA_013044085.1 Steroidobacteraceae bacterium | reverse complement strand
CAGGCCCTCGGCGCGCAATTCGGCGGTAAGGCCGGTCGCTTGCGCGAGCCGATGGGCCAAGGGACCCCGCTGGCTGACCAAATACTCGCGTTCCTCAGGAGTCAGATCGTCGTGATAGACGACGGGATCGTCGAGCAGCCGACGCGCCAGCCGGTGGCGCAATGCCATGCGCCGGCCCTCCGGACTGTCCGGGACATATTCGTCGAGCAGCGCGGCGAGCCGGCCATTGAAATCGAAGTCCCCGTGGGTCATCGCAATGAGACTCGCGCCGCGCGTGCCGGCGGGCAATCGCGCCAGCACCCGGCGGTGGACGTCGTACAGGACGTCGCCCGATTGATTCACATAACCCTCCTCGTCGCCGGCGACGCGCATCAGCACGCCGAGTTCGAGCAGCAGGCGGCAGACGCCCACGAGCGAGCGCCGCTCGCGGGCACCCTCGAGAGTGAACACGAATCCGCAGGCAGTGAGTTCAGGGTCCGCCGCGGCTTCCAGCAACCGTTCACCCAAGGCGCGCAGCGTGATCTGGGATTCGGCGCGTTCGAGCACCGCGCAGGCGAGACAGAGAAGCACATAGCGATCCCGATCGAAGTCCGGCAGCCCGCGTGTGCTGTCGTCGGTCGTCGCTGCCCGCTTGTAGAGCCGGGCGCATTGACGCTCCACCTGCAGAGCCCATCCGGTCTCCCGCCCGAACCAGTCACGTAGGTAAGCGGCGTGGCGGCGGACGAGTTCGAGCGCGGGGTCACCGGCGGGCAGGAGCGGGCGCATGAGCAGGGCGCGCAGCGCGCTCTCGCGCTCTTCAGCCTCCTGGTGTCTCAGCACATCCTTGAGTTCGGAATTTGGCGCCATCTAAGTTCTGCGGATGCGAAGCAGATGGTCACGACCGCTGAATGTCCCCCAGTCCGTCGTGATGACCGCGTGGGTGTGCGCGGCCAGCGGCTTCAAATGAACCATCAGGGTACCGTCGCCGGTCAACCGTTCGACCGGCTCGTCGGGATGCCGCTGCGTCGCGAGCGCCTCGCCCAGCAACGTCAAGAACAGGCGAAACGAGGACACATCCAGGGCGCCCAACTCGGACAGTCGGGTATCGACATTGGTGGCCAGCCGCTGACGGGCCGCCTCGGTCTGTGCCGCTTCCGCCGCGACGCGGGCGGCGAGCAGGCGGCGTTCCGCGGACCGGTCCAGGATGCGGGGCGGCGCGCCGCGGGTCGGCAGCACGCCTTGTTCCCGAAGCTTCGGCAAAACCGAGATGCCGGGCGAGTCACGCCATGGCGTCGTCGCGCTCACTTTTTCGTCGGCGACGGCCAAGCCTAAGTGTCGCGCGGGCGCTAAAGCGAAGGCTGCGCGCCAAAGCCGATGCGCATGGTCGTCGCTGTCCGCGTCGGCGAACCAGAGGGCGAGGCGTCGAAAATCCGCCGCGCGATCGCTGCGTCCTGCGCGCCGTTCATGCAGTAGCGAGACCGCCTGCAGCAGTCGCGGGATGGCGGAGAGCGCGCTCGCGCGCAACAGGTCGGCCTGGGCGCGGTGCCGGCCATCGGAGACGAACCAGCGCGTCAGGCCCGCCCAACGCTCGCGCCAGGCCGCGAGCCGGGCACCGACGGCTTCGACGTCCATCTCGAAATCGCCGGGAGCCGCATTGCGGGCATCGCGTTCGGCCGCGAGTTGCAGTAATGCGTGCTCGAGCGGCCGCAGGTCGATCAGCAGTTCGGCGATCTGGCTCGAGCGGGTGACGAGGTCGCCGATGAAGCGCTGCAGGTAATCGATCAGCCGCGTCTTGAAATTCATCACGGCGCTGGCCTCGGCACGCTGCAATTCGATCGTGCGCGCGAGCCCGGCCATGAAGGCCTCAGCATTATTCGCCAGGCCTTCGAACACGTGCACGAGGTCGCGCAGTGCGCCGTGCACCTTGGCGGCGTCGGGCGGCGCTTCTCGCATGAGCTGTCCGAGGGAGATCAGACGTGCCCGGATGTCGTCGAGCGCCACCGACTGCAACTCTGCGCGGCGCGCCAGTGCCTCGACGAAGGCCTGCAGTCCCGCCTCGACCGCCTCTCCGCCGGAGGTCATCCGGTACAGCAATCGCTTGCGGTAGAAGTCCTCGATGGTCGCAACCCGGGCCGTGTCCGGTTGCGACTGCAGATTGCCCCAGTCGACCAGCTGTGCCAACGCCTGCTGCACGGCATCCAGAGTCGGCGGATCGTCCGGCCACGCCGCTTCAATCAGGACGTCGTCGGGGCGAAGGTGCAGGCGGAACTGGCGCTTCGATGCCGCGAAGACATCGAGAATCGCGCGATACAGCGGCGCATTGTCGGCCATGACATGGCTGAACAGAGCGGCAGCGGCGCGCGGCAGTGAGTTGGACGACATCGCTCTATTGTCTCAGGCCGATGGCGCGGACCCAACCCCGCGTGCGACCGATGCATTCACCGGGACCGGTATCATCGATGTTGGGGTCATTTTTGAGCATCCGCGAGCATTTTTGGAATTCTGGTCAGAATGACCAGAATCCATATTAAACCCAGAACTCGAAAAGCCGCGGCATCTAATGCCACTTCGGGGCATTGGGCCTTGCAGGACGCCAAGGCTCGATTCAGCGAATTGGTTCGTAAAGTTCGCAGCGAAGGTCCGCAACATGTGACCGTGCATGGGCGCGACGAAGTGGTCGTCATTTCCGCGGAGGATTATTGACGCCTCAAGGGTGAGAGGACCGGCGAGGCGTTGATCCAAGCGTTGCAGGCATCTCCGCACCGGGAAGTCGAGATTGCCCCCGGGCGTCTTG